>DATEVP010000360.1:0-6308 GCA_035258465.1 Hyphomicrobiaceae bacterium | reverse complement strand
TTTTGTCGATCTTCAGCCGCTTCTCTCTCTGCGCACCTCGCCATCGGGCAGGATCACCCACACGCTGCGGCCGAGCTTGCGAGCGAAGCGCACCGTCGACCAGGTGCCGGAGCGTAGCTGCTCGATGGGCTCGGCCGGCGCCGCAATCAGAAGCCGTGAACATCTCGGCGGTCAGGAGTGCGTTGACGTGAAGGTCGACGGCCGTGGTGCATACCCGGCGCCCGTTCTCGCACGTGATGATTGTGCCGGCCGGTATCAAGATTGGCTGTGGAGCGAAGCGACGCACTGTGCTAGTCATCGACCACGCCCTTTCCATTGCTGTTTGCCGAAAATGGATCGATCGTAAGACGGAATTGCCAAGGGCCTGCTCGGCCGCCGATGATGACGTAGGCCAGCACATGGCCGCCACGCTTGGCGCAGCGTGTCGCCTCGGTGCGACATCGCCGATCAGTTGTGAGGCGCCCTGTGGATTGGCCCCCCAACATGATCGCGAAGCGGCTCCATGATGGCAGCGCTGCCTATTATTGGAGCCCGCACGTCCGCTACTTGCGGGCCGGGTTCACCCTCCACCGCGAGGCGCTGGGTCCCGACTATGGCATCGCGATCAAGCGCGCCGCCGATCTCAATCGCCATCTCGACGACTGGCGTCGCGGCCGGAGCGCCGTCAAAGACATCGACCTGCAACCTGGGTTCGGCACTCTCGAATGGTTGGTGGAGCGCTACAAGGGCAGCAACGCCTGGACGGACAACGTGTCGGCCCGGCCGCGCTATGAATATGAGCGAGCCCTCAACCTGGTGCTGCGGCAGCCCCTCGCAAGCGGCGCCGAGCTCGGCAGCGTCGGGCTCAAAGCGATCACGGCGCGCGGTGTCGACAAGCTCTGCGGTAAGTTTCGTCCGCGTCCAGCATCACAAGACGGGCGCCGTCGTTTCTCTGCCGCTGCAGGACCGCGATGGTCCCTTGTTCCCCGAGCTCGCGGCCTATCTCGACACGCTCGAGCGGCTCGGCGTGCCGGTGGTCTTGATGCGCTCGAAGCTGGCGCGGCCGGCGAAACCCTTCCTCCAGCGCACCGCTCGCAATCGAGTCCGCGCTGCCGCGCGCGTCGCCAAGCTCGCCGAGGATCTCACCCTCGCAGCCTGCCGGCACGGAGGACTGACGGAGCTCGGCGATGCCGAGCTGACCGAGCAGGGCGTGATGGCGCTCTCCGGCCACGCGACACCCGAGGCCTCGCGCCCCTACGTCAAGCGCACCGAAACACAGCGCACCGCAGCCGCGCGCAAGCGGCGGGCCTGGGTCGATCTGCAATCGGAACAAGATATGGACGCGAGTCGGAATAGGCCCCCTGCCAGGGAGTCGGAAGATGCAGCTAAGTAATGGTCGGGGCAGCAGGATTCGAACCTGCGGCCCCCTGCTCCCAAAGCAGGTGCTCTACCAGGCTGAGCTATGCCCCGACACGTGAAGCGGCCGCTTAAGGGCCGCCTTCTAGCACGGCAATTCCTTGCGAGAAAGGCAGTTGGCACACGGTTGGAGGAGGTCTCCGGCTCGCCCGCGCGAGGCGCGCGCCTTCACTTCTTGCCCGGCCTGGCATCGCGCGTGAAAAGCTGATGTACCACCCGGTCGCCGGGCTTCAGGCCGAGCCGGGCGGCCGCGCCTGCGGCCAGCTCCAGGCAGGCGACCACGGGACCGCGCGAGGCGATGATGGCCTCCGACAGGGGCTCGGTGCGCGCCTCGATGCGATGGACGGTGCCGTCGGCGCGGATGAACACCATGTCGAGGGGGATGTAGGTGTTGCGCATCCACATGGTGATCTCCTGTTGCTGCTCGTAGAAGAACAGCATGCCGCTCTTGTCGGCGAGCTTGGAGCGGAACATTAACCCTTGCGCCTTTTCCTCCGGCGTCTCGGTGATCTCCACGTCGATGGTGTGCTCGCCCTGCGCGGTGAGCAGCTTCAGGGTCTCGCGCCGCATGGCAGAGGCTGGGTGAATCAAGTTACCGGCGAGCATCGCGAGCACGACAAGAAACAGGGCCGCCCGGCGGGCGGCCCAACCGACCCCGCGCATTGGGGCACGATCAGTGTTTCGGCGGCAAGCCGGGCGGCGGGCCGTCGGGACGCAGCTCGGCGGCCATGCAGCCCTTCGGGCCCATGCCCCACCGGACGTGCACGATCTGGTCCGGGCGCAGCTCCGTGAAGCCGAAGCGGCGCAGCGTCTCCATGTGAACGAAGATGTCAGGCGTGCCCTCGCCGCGAGTGAGGAAGCCAAAGCCGCGCACCCTATTGAACCACTTGACCCTGGTGCGCTCCCAATCACTTTCAGGCGTGACCTGGACGTGGGTGCGCTGCGGCAGCTGGGAGGGGTGGATGGCCGTGCTCTCGTCCATGCTGAGCACGCGGAAGGCCTGCAGCCCCCTGGGCCTTTTCAGGACCTGGCAATGGACCCGGGCCCCCTCGTAGGCGGTCTGGTAGCCGCCGGCCCGCAGGCAGGTGACGTGCAGGAGCACATCGGCGAGGCCGTTGTCCGGCACAATGAACCCGTAACCCTTTGAGACATCGAACCATTTGATGGCACCGGCGATTTCGAAGACCTCCACGCCGGGTTCGACGGTTGCAACCAGACTGTCTTGCTCCAAACTACTCGCGTGATCTGGAGAAAACTTGTCCTTCTCCTCCATTACTAACCCCCCGCGTTACGTTAGGACCACTTCTGCTCCGGTTCTGTCGGCCCGATTGCCCTCTCGGTTCCTGCTGCACCGGACAGCGCAGGAAAGCCTATAACTAACTGAACCCCAGTAGGCCAGTAGATTTTGGCAACACAGAAGCGAAAGCCTGCTGCTGCCGTTCAGGAACCGGAGGAGCATACTGGTGGCAAGGTTCTGATAACTCTTTGAGTTCCGGCTCGATGTCCAAGTTACACACGCCGGTGATGTCCTTGTGGACTACGATGGCAAGAAAATGCCTGGTGATAAGCTTGAACACCGGTGGAAAACAACTTGCCAACACCGGAGCAATTCCCTCTCGTGTTTGCGATTCGCCAGGTCGCGCCATGGCTTACCTTCCCCCCAAAGATGACGACAGTGCGAACAAGTCGTGGCTTTTCCACGGCAACAGCACAGACAATGACCGGCATTGCGATCCGGCGAAGCGGCAGCCGAAGGCCCTTGCGCCGCCATCGATGCGGACGCAAGGTGCGCTCCTGACCGGGCAACTTGAATGATCGGGAGGCCGAGGTGGCGCTGCGTTATCTCCATACGATGGTGCGTGTCAGCAACGTTGAGCAAAGCCTCGACTTCTACTGCGCGAAGCTCGGCATGCAGGAGGTCAGACGGGTGGAGAACGAGCAGGGCCGTTTCACCCTGATTTTCTTGGCCGCGCCGGAGGACAAGGATCGGGCCGCCACCGAGCGGGCGCCGCTTCTGGAGCTCACCTTCAATTGGGATCCCGAGACGTTCGCCGAGAGCCGCAGCTTCGGACATCTGGCCTACGAGGTGGACGACATTTACGCCCTCTGCGACCGCCTCATGAAATCAGGGGTTACCATCAACCGGCCCCCACGCGACGGCCGCATGGCGTTCGTTCGCTCACCTGACAACGTCTCCATCGAGCTTTTGCAGAAGGGCGCTTCCCCCCAGCCCAAGAAAGAGCCGTGGGCCTCCATGCCCAATATCGGCAAATGGTGAGCGCCGCCTGGCGCGCGCGCCGCGAGCTTTGCCGAAGAATTTGCATAAAAGTCTGATCCGGCCGGCCCGGTTTTCTTAAACGCTCCCCCATAGGATGCGGGCGAGGACGAGGCGCTCGCGCACGAATCGGCGTTGGCGCTTGGGGGCGTGACACCGGCCGACGAGCTTCAGCGAGCGTCAACATGCCTGGCGTGATGCTTGCCGCCGTCGTGCTCGCGTGTCGCAGGCATCCCCTAGCGCGGGCCGCGACGTGCTGCGCCAACGGCACGCTCGGATGGGTGTGATGCTCGAACGACTGGGGCTTCCCCGCCCGCAGATCGCAACGAAGCTCTATGGCACCGTCGCCCTGATGCTGGCGGTGGTTTACATCCTGGCGGGCGCCACGGTCCGCTTTGCGAGCCAGACCGAGGAAGCGGCGGTCTTTACCCATGAAATGAACCTGCAGGCGGTCCAAGCTGCCAGCCAGCTGGAGGACACCCTTGATCGGCTGCGGCGGCTTGTCGAAGCACCGCCCCAGGTCCGCGCCGGCGAACCGGCACTGTGGGAGAACCGCACCTTCCGGGAGCTCAATCGCAACGCTGCGACCCTCCTGACGACGATGGGCTATGGGCCCGCGCACGCCCTGTCGGTGAAGTTGGCAGACCTCGAGCGGGATGGCGCCCTGGTTCTCGCGCTCTGGGGCGATCAGCGTGCCGCCGACGCGGCCGCCGCCGCCAAGCCTTACGCCGAGGCGGCGGAGGATCTGAAGCGCGCGATCGTGGCCGAGCGCCAGAGCAGGACTCGCGCGGCTGCCGACGCCCTGGGCAAGATCGCCGCCGAATCTCGCTCGCTGATCACGTGGGTGTCCGCCGCCGCGGCGACCGGGCTGCTGATTGGCCCGATCGCTGTGCTCCTGCTGAGCCGGATTCTGGCACGCCTGCAAGGCGTCCGCACGGCGCTCCTGCGCCTTGCCCGCAACGACACGTCCGTCGACATCCCGGGCATGTCCGACAAGGACGAAGTCGGGCAGTTCGCCCGTTCGGTGGCGGTTTTCAAGGCCAAGTCGATCGAGCTCCTGCAGAAGAAGAGCGAGGCGGAGCGGCTGAACCTCCAGCTCGACGCGGCGATCAACAACATGCCGCTCGGCTTGAGCATGTTCGATCGCCAGGGCCGACTGCTGGTCTGCAACAAGACCTACGCGCACATGTACGACCTGTCGCACGACCTCACCCGCCCCGGCACGCCGCATTGCGCGCTCTGGGAGCATCGCACGAAGCGAGGCGCGCGACACAGCTCGTCCGGCGTAACGCTGGTCAAGCCCAACCTGGATCCTTCGGCATCGATGATCATCGAGTTCGGCAGCGAGCGCATCATCTCGCTCGGGCGCCAGCCTCTCAAGGGCGGCGGCTGGGTGTCGCTGCACGAGGACATTACGCAACGCTGCCAGCAGGAGCGGGCGATCACGCATCTTGCCCGGCACGACCCGCTGACCAGCCTCGCCAACCGGGCCTTCTTCCGCGATCGCCTGCAGCAAGCGCTGCAGCGTCTGGTGCGCGGCCGGGGCTTTGCCGTGCTTTGCCTCGACCTCGACCGCTTCAAGATCGTCAACGATACGCTCGGCCATCCCGTCGGCGACGCCCTGTTGAAGCAGGTGAGCGAGCGGCTCTGCGGCTGCGTGCGCCAGGGCGACCTCGTCGCGCGCCTCGGCGGCGATGAGTTTGCCATCATCCAGGCCAACGCGCGCGACGCCGACCAGACCGAGACGCTGGCTGCCCGCATCGTCGACACCATCAGTGCGCCCTACGAGATCGACGGGCAGCGCGTCGATATCAGCACCAGCATCGGCATGACGCTGGCGCCGCGCGACGGCACCGATGCCGACCAATTGATGAAGAATGCCGACCTCGCGCTCTACCGCACCAAGTCCGCCGGCCGGCGCGGCTACTCGTTCTTCAAGCCCGAGATGAACGACAAGATCCAGGTGCGCCGGACCTTCGAGACGGACCTGCGCAAGGCGCTCGAGAGGGAGGAGCTCGACCTCTTCTATCAGCCCCTGATCTGTCTCGAGACGCAGAAGGTGGCGGGGCTCGAGGCGCTGCTGCGCTGGACCCATCCGGTGCGGGGTGTCGTCCCAGCCTCGGAAATCGTGGATGTCGCCGAGGAGATCGGCCTGATCGCGGAGCTCGGCGCCTGGGCGCTGCGCCGCGCCTGCACGCAGGCGGCGCGCTGGCCGGAACCGGTGAAGGTGGCAATCAACCTCTCCCCATCGCAGATCAGGCAATACCTGGTCGAGGTGGTGCTGCAGGCGCTGGCCGACTCGGGCCTGTCGCCCGAGCGCCTGGAGCTCGAGATCACCGAATCCGTGCTGCTCCAGGACAGCCACAACACCATCGCCGTGCTGCATCAGCTGCGCCAGCTCGGCGTGCGCATCGCCATGGACGATTTCGGCACGGGCTACTGCTCGCTCAGCTATCTGCGCAGCTTCCCCTTCGACAAGATCAAGATCGACCGCTCGTTCATCTCCGACATCGAGCGCAGCGAGGAGGCGCAGGCCGTCTCGCAAGCCATCGTCGGCCTCGGCCGCAGCCTCGGCATGGAGACCGTCGCGGAGGGCATCGAGAACTTCGAGCAGCTCAGGATCGTGCGCAGCATCGGC
>DATEVP010000359.1:0-9061 GCA_035258465.1 Hyphomicrobiaceae bacterium | reverse complement strand
CACCAAGTCCGCCGCCAGCCGCCACGATAACGCCCGCTATGGGCGGCGCAAAGGCCGACTGTGCACGCAACTCCCCAAACGCAGCGCAAAATACAGCGGCTTCTGATCCAATCGCCCCCTGCGGCCGTAGACCCTTTTGCTCAATGGCGCGGCGTTCAGCTATGGTCGGCCACTCAATCACCACATGGGCCGGCGGACGGCCCTCGGCAGGGGCTGTGCGCGGCGTCATGGCAGACCTTCTGCGGCGGGTGGCGGAAACGGCGGACGTCGCGGCCTTCCGCGAGCTCTATCAAGCCTATGGACCGCGCGTGAAAGCCTACATGATGCGGCAGGGCGCCGACGCCGCCACGGCAGAGGACCTGGCGCAGGAAACGCTGTTGACGGTCTGGCGCCGCGCCGCGCTCTACACGCAGGAGAAGGGCAGCGCCGCCACCTGGATCTTTGCGATTGCGCGCAATTTGAGGATCGACCGGCTCCGGCGCGAGGTGCCCTGGCAGGAGCTGCCTCGAGAGCACGAGGAGGCCGCCGACGAGCTCCCCGCCGATGAGGTCCTCTCGGGCAAGGAGCGCCAGGCCAGGGTCCGCGCCGCGCTTGCCGAGCTTCCCTCGGAGCAGCACGAGGTCGTGGTGCTGTCTTATATCGAAGGCTTGTCGCACGGCGCCATCGCCGCTCGCCTCGGCCTTCCGTTGGGCACCGTGAAATCGAGAATGCGCATCGCCTATCAGAAGATCCGGGCGGCGCTCGAGGACTTGCAATGATCATCACGCATCATCTCGACGAGGCAACGCTGATGAGCTTCGCCGCCGGCTCGCTGCCCGCCGCGCTGGCGGCGGTGGCCGCGGCACACACCGCCATGTGCGCACGCTGCCGGCGCGAGGTGGCGATGCTGGAAGGCGTCGGCGAGGCCCTGGTGTCGGAGCTGGCGCCGGCGCCGCTCGAGCGCGCCGAGTTGCCTGCGCGGCTGCCCGCCGCCTCGCACCAGGCCCGCCGTCGCGAGCCAGGCGACAGCGACGTGCCGTGGCCGGTTGCGCGGCTCGTTGCCGGCGGGCTCGACGCCGTCCGGTGGCGGTGGCTGGGGCCCGGCGTGTGGGATCGGCCTCTGGCGCTCGCGGGCGCCGGCAAGCTGCGGCTGCTCAAGGTCGCGCCGGGCCGCAACGTGCCCGAGCACGGCCACGGTGGCGCGGAGATCACGCTGGTGCTGCGCGGGTCCTTCCGCGACGGGACCGGCCGGTATCACCGCGGCGATGTCGCCGATCTCGACGAGACCGTCGCCCACCAGCCCATCGCCGAGGCGGGCGACGACTGCATCTGCCTGGTGGCCAGCGAGCAGCCGGAGCAGTGGCGCGGACTCATGGCGCGCCAGTGGCTGCGCCTGCGCCGGCTCTAGGGTTTCCGGGTGGACCGGCCGGTTTATCCGTCACCCGTGCGAGGGCCGTCGGCGGGGGGCTCGTCGGCCGGCACGTACATGACCGACGCGCTGTGGTTCTTGCCCGGCTTGACCTTGACCCGCTTGTCGCGCTTGGCGATCTCGCCCATCAGGCCCTGATAGTGGCCCTTCCCGAGATACGCCTGGGCCCCGGTTTTCTTGAAGCCAGCAATCTGCCGCAGCTGCGCCTCGATCTCCTTGCGCGCGATGTGCTTCTTCGGCGTGCGGCTGGCGAGCCTGACGACCAGGCGCTCGGCTTGCGCTATCCCATCGCCTGCCGGTTCAGTGGACTTGTCCGACTTTGGTGCGGGCGCAGGCGTGGGCTTCAGGTTGGCAGGCTGCGAGCCGTTGGCCGAAACCGGCGTCACGGGCGGCCGGCGCGGGCTGCGCAGCTCCAGCACGCTCTTCTTCTTCCGCCGGGTGTAGCCCAGCGCCTCGTTCAGTCGCCGCAACGGCACCAGCACATCGGCGTAGATCTTGAAGGCGGTGTGCGCACTGATGCGTAACTCGTCGACGAGTATGACCGACGTCTTGGATTTTTCGGTGAGCATCTGCAGGACGGGAACGAAGTCGCTGTCCGTCGAGAACAAAATGTATTCCTCGATCTTGGGCGCCTTCCAGCACATGTCGACGACATCGAGCGCCATGCGGATGTCCGCGCCGTTCTTCATGGTGGCGAACTTCTCGCACAACACCACATCGAAGCCCGCCGCTTCGAACACCTCCCTGTGCTTCTCGGCGCTGGAGTTCCAGTAGATCCTCTTGTGCACCAGCTTTCGCTTGCCGCCGGGCTCGTCGAACGTGCCGTCCTCGAGCCACGCGACCAGCGCGGCGATCATCTGCGGCGAGACCTTGATGGAGATGTTCTCGAAATCAATGAAGAGTGCGCTGCGCCGTTTGCGCCACATCGTCCATCTCCCCTGGCAGCTTCCCGACCGGCTGGAATATTGTAGATGGAAACGTTGACGGCTTATCTATGGCTTCACCACCGCGTCGATCGCCATCAGCTCTCGCACCAGCCCCTCGAACGCCTTCAGCGGCACCATGTTGGGCCCGTCGGAGGGGGCGTGATCGGGGTCCTGGTGCGTCTCGATGAAGAGGCCCGCAACCCCCACCGCCACCGCCGCCCGCGCCAGCACCGGCACGAAGGTGCGATCGCCGCCCGACGCGGTGCCCTGCCCGCCCGGCTGCTGCACGGCGTGCGTGGCATCGAAGATCACCGGACAGCCGATCTCAGCCATGATCGGCAGCGCGCGCATGTCGACCACCAGCGTGTTGTAGCCGAAGGAGGCGCCGCGCTCCGTCACCAGCACGTTGGGGTTGCCGCTTTCCGTGATCTTGGCGACGACGTTCTTCATGTCCCAGGGCGCGAGGAACTGGCCCTTCTTGACCTTGACGACGCGCCCCGTCTTCGCCGCCGCGATCAGCAGGTCCGTCTGCCGGCACAGGAAGGCCGGGATCTGCAGCACGTCGACCACCTCGGCGACGCGCGCGCACTGGCCGGCCTCGTGCACGTCGGTGACGACCGGAAGCCCGAGGCTCTCGCGGATCTCGGCGAACACGGGCAGCGCCCCGTCGAGGCCAATCCCGCGCTTGCCGGTGAGGCTCGTGCGGTTGGCCTTGTCGAAGGAGGTCTTGTAGACGAGCCCGATGCCGAGGCGGCCGGCGATCTCCTTGAGCGCGGATGCCATCTCCAGAGCGTGCGCGCGGCTCTCCATCTGGCAGGGGCCGGCGAACAGCGCGATTGGGCGATCGTTGGCGAACGTGACGCCGCCGACGCTGACCGCGCGGTTGGGCTTGGTCGATTGCAGACTCATATGTGCATTCTACCGCCGGTTCCGCCGCTGCACAGCGCCGCTTTCAGAAATAGGCAATGAGCCGCCCGCAGGCCGCCACCGAGATCCAGATCGCGAGCGAGGCGAGGCCCGCCAGCCGCACGCGGGCCGGCAACGGCGCAAAGGCCGGCGTCTCCTCGAGCGCCCTGTCCAGCACTCTCCCCACGAGCGCGGCATTGATCACGCCCAGCGCGATCAGGACGGCCTTGATCTGGAACACGCGGTTCATGGCCACGTGGCTGGCCTCGGCGGTGAACAGCATGAAGCCGGTGGCCGCCATCAGCGCCAGGGCGACCATCGCCATCCGCCGCGCGGGGCGCACGATTGCCGCCGGCGGGGCCGCGGCGAAGGCGCCGAGCAGCCGCGCATCCATCATCGCGACCGAGCCCGCGAACAGGGTCAGCGCCACGATGTGCCCGACGTTGGCGGACGGATAGGCCCACACCGATTGCCGGATCGCTGCGCCGAGCGAGGACTGCTCCAGGGCGACCAGGAACTGCGGCGCCTCATGCAGCATCAGCGCATCTCGACGGTCTTGCCGTCGACGGTGATGCGCTCGGCGCGCATCTCGTCCTTCGCCACGTTCGAGGCATAGCCAACGGCGCTGATCGTCTTGCCGACGGCGATGAACTCGGCCGGCGCGCCGCGGCTCACCATGCGCGTGGTCGGCGCCAACACCACGTTCCAGACCTTGTCGGGTCCCTTCACTGAAATGAGCGCATGCGGGTTTTCGAACTTGGAGCTGGTGATCGGCCCCACCACAGTGACGGGCTTGGAGGCGTCATAGCTTCCCCAGCCGTGGTGGGCGGCGACCGTCGCCGCGCAGGCGCCGGTCAGCAGAAAACACAAGGTGAGCATACGCAGCATCGTCATCTCCTCGATTGATGGCTCGCCAGAAATGTGGCCGTGCGCGCTCGCGGATCAAGAGCACCGAGCGCGGATGAACCTAGCGTGGACCCTTGCGCACCGGCTTGGCGCCCTTGCCGGCATTCGTCTCGTAGCGCGGCAAATGATCGCTGACCTCGAACCACGACAGCTGCTCGGCAACGTTGGCGTGCCCTGTGGGCTGCCACTGCGCCGGGTCGGCCAGTGTGCCGTGAAAGAGGTGCACCTCGCCCGGCCAGCGCGAGCCCGCATACGCCATGGGCGAGCCGCAGCTGGAGCAGAAGTAGCGCTTAACGCCCGGCGAGGACTCGTAATAGGTCGGCTCGCCTTTGAGGTAGTGGAACTGCTCGAGCCGCACGCCGACGTAGGTGGCCACGGGCGAGGACACCGCGCGCCGGCAGCTTTCGCAATGGCAGTGCATCACCCACTTCGGCGCGCCGTCGAACTCGTACTCGATCGCCCGGCACTGGCAGTGGCCCTTGGTGGTCATCGGCTTTCCCTGCTTCAACTTGAGCTTGGATATACTCTATCGCTCCAAGGGGTTCCTGCGCCAGCGGTGGACGCCGTTCGTTTCGCCAAGCCGCCCTCCGGTAGGGCAAGAGGAGGGGCGGCCGAGGAACGAACCGGCCGGCCGGCCATGCGCCGCCCACCTGGACCCGGACCACATTTGAGTTGTGCGTTTGAGCCGAAAAGGCTTGTATTCTTGCGTTTTCGCGTATGTAACTCGCCTTCCCGTGACTCATGAGAGGGACACCCAATGGCCAACACCACTACCTCAGCCGCGCCACCCAAGGTCGAGACCGTCACGCTTCGTCATCTCGCCGAAACCCTTTCCGATGCGCACGAGCTGCCGAAGAAGCAGGTCGTGGCCATGCTCGAAGACATGGTCACAACCGTGACCAAGCACCTCAAGAAGGGTGCGCGCATCCGCATCGGCGGCCTCGGCATTCTGCAGGTGCGCAAGCGTCCGGCGCGCATGGGCCGCAACCCGGCGACGGGCGAGCCCATCAAGATCAAGGCGAGCAAGAAGATCGCCTTCCGCGCCGCCAAGGACCTCAAGGAAGCCATCATCTGAACCGTCTCTGGTTCGAGACGCGCATCGGGCTGCGGCGGAAGCCGCAGCCCGATCTCGTTTTGCCGAATTCCGATCCGGACCTCTGCCCGTCTACTTGAGCGGCGAGTGCGCCGCCGGCAGCATGATCGTCGAGTGCATCTCGTCGAGCAGCCCGGCACTGCTCTTGAGGAATTCCTGCCAGCCCGGATCCTTGGTTGCGGCCGCGCGCACGGCTGCGCGCGCGTTGAGGTCGGCATAAGCCCAGATGTGGCAGACCTCATTGGGCTGGCCTGCTTCCGTCATCCACAACCCGACGATCTTCGAATACTTCTCGCGCACCTCGAGCGACTTGGTGAACAGGTCGACCCACTGCCGGATCGCGCCGGGCTTGGTGCGATAGGTGCGCAGCTCGTAGACGTTGCCCGTTGACGCCGGCGCGACCGGTGCGCGCACGGCATTCAGCAAACGGATGTCCTGGCGCACGAGATGCGGACGGGCGAGCGGCAGGTACTCGCTGTTCCAGCGCGAATTCTTGGCGAGCTCGGCTCTGAGGCGCGCGCGCTCGTTGAGATCGCTGTAGCTCCACAGATGCATGACCTGATTGAGCGGCCCGATCTCGGTGACCCAATAGCCTTCGAGCTTGCCGTAGTCGTCACCGCGAATGCTGCGCGCCACCGTGCCGGCGTTCTTGGCGACCTCCTGCACGGTCCCCTGCTTCACGGTGTAGGTTCTGAGCTCGTAGATCATTGGTCTCCTCCGCCGGCTGCCGGCTCTTGACGCGCCTTCGCCCGGTCGGCGGGCGCACTGCGAACTGTAGCAGGGCCGCGCGCGACAATAAACGCCGGCAACGCAAACGGCCCGGTCGTCCATGACCGGGCCGTCGCGATAGACGGATGAGCGTTTGCTGCCGGCGTCAGTTGCCGAAGATGCCGCCGAATAAGTCGTTGCTCGTCTGCTTGTAGGCCTTCTGCGGCCGCTTCGCCTCGCGCTGCCCGTCTTCCGGGTTGCCCGCAGCGTTCGGCTCGAGCGGCAGCGGCCGGCCGGCCAGCGCCGCGGTCAGCCGGTTGTCATGGCCGTAGACGTCGCCGAAGTGCTGCACGGTGCCATCCTCGCCCGCCACGGCCGTGAAATAGGTCACGTGCACGGGGACCTGCTTATCGAGGGTCACCTCGTTGTTGTAGCCCTGCGCCAGGAGCCCGCGCACGTAGGCCGCCGACCAGCCCTTGTCCTCCTCGAGCAGGATCTCGGCCAGGCGGCCCGGGTTGTGCACGCGGATGCAGCCGTGGCTGAAGGTGCGCACCTGCTTGTCGAACAGGTCGCGCTGTGGCGTGTCGTGCATGTAGATGTCGTGCTTGTTGGGGAAGCGGAACTTGACGACGCCCAGCACGTTTGCGGCGCCCGCGGGCTGGATGAAGGTGTAGCGCTTGATGTCGACCTGGTTCCAATCCACCTGCGACGCATCGACCGGACGGCCGTTGAAGCTCACTTTGAGGTTGTGTTTCTCGAGCACCCGCGTGTCGGCGCCGCCGAAGAAGCTGAAGAAGCCCCCGCCGCTGCTCGGGCGCAGATAGGGCAGGATCTCCTTCACCTTGATGGAATCGGGGACGCCCCATTCGGGATGGAAAATGACGTAGCGCATGTTGGCCGAGAAGAGCACCGTCTGCGTCTCGGGCTTGCCGACGATGATCTTGGCGGAATGCACCAGCTGGCCACCCTTGAGCACGCGCGTCGTGAACTCGGGGATGTTGTCCCAGACGTGGAGCTGCCCGAGGCTCTCGGGCATCCAGCGCCAGCGTTCCATGTTGAGGGTCAGGCGCTGGACCTCCGAGCCCGCGAGCGCCGGCTTTCCCTCGCCGTTGAGCACGGATCTGGTGGTCCGCCCGATGAGCCCGTCCGGGTTCATCTTGTTCTCGCGCTGGAAGGCTGCCACCGCCTGCTGCAGGGCCGGATCGTAGAACGTCTCGCGGCCCGCCTCGGCCGCCACCTTGAAGCGCTGGCGCAACAGTGCGACGTGGGGATGGTCCATGCCGGGTTTGAGCAGCGGGCCGTCGGGCAGCCTCACCTGCGGCTCTGTTCCCGCCTCCGGCCGCCCGGTGCCGGCGCGCGCCTTGAGCAGCGCCTGGCGAAGGCGCTGGAATTGCGGATGCTTGGGATGCAGCGACTGCAGGTAGCTACCGGGTGCGTCGCTGGCCGCCACCGCCTCGAGCACGATCTTGGGCTCGAGCAAGGTCGGTCCCTGATCGATGTAGCGGCTGATCTGCCGGGGGTCCAATCGCCCGCCGCGCGCATACCGTGCATATTTCAGCACCGCCAGCCCGAGCTTGATCTCCGCGTCGGCCAGCGCGGCCGGCGCCGCCTCGCTCGAGCCCAGCTGCGGCAGCTCGAAGTCGCGGGCGCTGAGCCCCCAGTCGTCGGCCTTGGCGATTTCAGAAATCGTGCTCTGGGCGCGCGACGCAAAGCCGTCCTTCGTCACCCACAGCAGTGCACCGGTGCGCTCGGCATAGAACGCCGCCAGCGCCGCACGATCGCCGCGGTCCACGGCGCCACGCGGCGGCTCGGCGAGCTTCTGGCGCACGAGCGCCAGCATCGGATCGACCTCCGCCACCGGCGGCTCGACGACGGCCGGCGCCGCCTCGGGGGCTTGCTCCGTGGCGACCGGCTTCTCGGCTTCGGCGGTCGTTTGCGCGCGCGCCGGCATCACCGCCGCCAGGACCAAGGCAAGCGCCGCGGAGCTGACGCAGAGGGACGTCTTCAACATTGGGTTAATTCTCCAGAGGGAGGGCAAAGCTAGCGGTCGGCGCCGGGCCTGACCAGGGTTGGGCGGCAGATCGGCCATGGTTCGCGGCAGGGTCTGGCAACAAAGCCACAGCCAAGGCGGGGTGACCGTGGCATCGGCATCGCCATTGCGGAGCGTCATTGCGGCGATTTTGGTGCGCAACTCATAACGGAATGTTACCTCGCGCCCCGATTTGGGGCGCCCAGCATCGGGGCGGGCGCGGATGTTGCACTGCGGCAAGGCATGCAGATGGACCCCATTGCTGTCGGCATTGGACGGTGATTCGGGCGAGCGTCAACTACGCCATGCCGGCGCCATGCTGGCGCCGGCAAGGGTCCGCCCCCCTCTTGCGGACGACGCGCGGACGTTGCGGGAGCACAACATATCCTCGATAACTTTGCCGCACCGCACATGACGGTTGCTGCACTATCATCTCTATGATAGCGGTCTGCTCATAGAGGGAGTGGTGTAACGGGGTAGTTTTATGTGGGTCGTCCGGCCCGTAGTGGCGTTGCTTTCGGCTGCACTTTTCAGCACGTCTTCGTTTGCGGCTATGGTCAACGCCACGCAGGGCCAAGTGCTCGTCAATCAGGGTTCGGGCTACCAGCAGGTGGCGGGCTCGGTCGAAGTCGGACCGGGTGGCACGGTCGTGGTAAACCCCGGGGGAAGCGCCCAGATCCTTTATCCTGACGGCTGCTCGGTGGCGGTTCAGCCGGGTTCGGTTTATACGATAGCACCTCAATCCCCATGCTTGGCTCAGGGCGGCGAGCCGAGTTCGGGGCTGAACGGGACTACCCTGGCCATTGGGGCTGTTGTCGTCGGTGGAGGTGTGGCTGCTCTCCTTCTCCTCAACAGCAACGATAAGGCCGCGAGCCCCTGAGGGTTTGCTGATGGACCGCCTTGACCCGGTCCGCGCAGGCACCGGCTCGTGCTGAGCAACGTGTTCTTCTTTCTTTGTGCCGTGATCTTCGTGTGTTGCCTCCTGCTTGGCGGCGGCACGAAGGCTGGTTTCATCTCCGACGCCATCATTCAACTCGTTGCCATCCCGCTCCTTTTGGTGTCGCTCTGGCGCTTGTCCGACTTGC
>DATEVP010000358.1:0-2410 GCA_035258465.1 Hyphomicrobiaceae bacterium | reverse complement strand
CCGGCAGGAAGCCCGGCACATCGACAAATGTGATGATGGGGATGTCGAAGCAGTCGCAGAAGCGCACGAAACGGGCGGCCTTGCGGGAGGCATCGGAGTCGAGCACGCCGGCGAGCACCATGGGCTGGTTAGCGACGATGCCGACGGTGCGCCCTTCCATGCGCGCAAGCCCCGTGACGATGTTGCGGGCGTAGGCCTCCTGGATCTCGAAGAAATCGCCCTCGTCGACGATTTTGAGGATCAGCTCCTTGATGTCGTAGGGCTTGTTGGGGTTGTCCGGGATCAGCGTGTCGAGCGAGGCTTCCGCCCGATCGGGGCTGTCCTTGGTCGGCAGCTCCGGCACGCCCGAGCGGTTGTTGGAGGGCAGAAAGTCCATCAGCCGGCGCATCTGCAGAAGCGCCTCGACGTCGTTCTCGTAGGCGCGGTCGGCGATCGAGGACTTGGTGGTGTGCACGCGCGCGCCGCCCAGCTCCTCGGCCGTCACCGTCTCGTTGGTCACGGTCTTCACCACGTCGGGGCCGGTGACGAACATGTAGCTCGTGTCCTTGACCATGAAGATGAAGTCGGTCATGGCCGGCGAGTAGACATCGCCGCCGGCGCACGGCCCCATGATCAGGGAAATCTGCGGAATGACGCCGGAGGCGAGCACGTTGCGCAGGAACACCTCGCCGTAGCCGCCCAGCGCCGCCACGCCCTCCTGGATGCGCGCGCCGCCGGCATCGAAGAGGCCGATGACGGGGGCGCGGTTCTGCAGCGCCATGTCCTGGATCTTGGTGATCTTCCTGGCGTGCGCCTCCGACAGCGAGCCGCCGAACACCGTGAAATCCTTGGCGAACACGTAGACCACGCGGCCGTTGATGGTGCCCCAGCCGGTGACGACGCCGTCGCCGGGGATCTTGGTCTTCTCCATGCCGAAGTCGGCGCAGCGGTGCTCGACGTACATGTCGAACTCCTCAAAGGAGCTCTCGTCCATGAGCAGGTCGATGCGCTCGCGCGCTGTGAGCTTGCCGCGCTTGTGCTGGGCATCGATGCGCGCCTGACCGCCGCCGAGCCGCGCCTCCGCCCGCCGCCGCTCCAGCTCGTCCAGGACTTCCTTCATGTGAGCCGCCCCGATTTGCGCACCCGCAGGCGCGGCATACCACGGGGCCTGAGTCCCGCCAAACGGCGGGGAGATGGGTAGACGGGGTCAGACCCTCAGGCTCCACCGCCAACCACGGATGGGGCGCGATCCAAGGGTCTGACCCTGTGACTGACCCCGCAGGTCACGCCAGCAACGCCAGCAGGCGGCTCGCGGCCTCCATCTCGGCCCAGCGCCGGGCGCGGCGGGCCGCCGCGTCGGCGTCCTCGCCCCACCGGCCGATCTGCCAGTCCTCATCGACATGGGCGGCGGCCCAGGCGGCTTCGGCCGTCAGCACGCCGCGGGCCTGCGCCAGCGCCAGCAGGGCAGAGCCCATCAGCGTGGTCATGACGTGCAGCGCCACGAGGCGGAACGCATCGAGGCCTTCCAGCGCCGCAGCAACCGCCGCGCACGCTTGCTCAGGCTGCGCGACCGGCATCAGGCCCGTGGCCACCTCGAAGCCGGCGCCGAGCACGTCGCGGCTCCAGGCGAGGATCGGGTCCCACTGCTGGCCTTGCTGCTGCACCAGGGGCCCGGGCCCGTCGGCGCGATAGCACAAGAGGTCGTTGGCGGCGAAGGCGACGATGTCGGCGCGGACTTTGGAGAGCCGCGCCGCAACGCCATCGATGGCCGAGTTGGCGAGCCGCGTCAGCGGCATGGTGGCTGCGTCGATGCGCTCGCCCTGCGCCTGCCATTCGGCGGCGATGGCCTCGGCAAGGGCCCGCGTCGGCACGGCCAGCTCCGCCTTTGCCGGCGTCCGCGCCGGCTTGCCGTCGAGGAGGATGCGGAACGCGCGCGCGTTGCCCTCCCCCATCGAGGAACTTCTTCCCTCCCCCCTCGTCGGGGAGGGATGGGGAGGGGGGGATCGCAGAACATTAGCGGGAAGGGTTCCCCCCACCCCTACCCAGAAACTCGATGCAGGAAAATCCAGCAAAATCAACGAAGGCATCGAGCGTTTCATCCCTCCGGGTGCGCAGTCGCCCATGGCAACTAACCCATATCAGCCGGCCTACCGACTCCCGAGGAGCTGTGCTGCGCTTCTTGGTACGATCGCCAATAGAAAGCTCCTCCTGTGGCAACTCGGGCAGACCCGCAGTAAGGAGGCGTGCAGACCACGCTGCTGGGCGCCGTCGCGCTGACGCGTGAAATCTCGTCCTTGGTTGGTCCCGTGGCCTCGAGCGCGCGCACCTCGGCTGCTGGGAAGGCATCGCTCACGGGCTGGCGGGTTGCGCCGTCGCGGGCCAGCGTCAGCTGCAAAGTCTGCATGGCCGCGATCAGCGCCGCTGTGACCAG
>DATEVP010000357.1:0-3619 GCA_035258465.1 Hyphomicrobiaceae bacterium | reverse complement strand
TCGACTGGGAGACCATCCAGGGCGCCTTGACGCGCGCCAAGGGCCGCCGCCTGATCTTCGTCGATGCTTGCCGCTCGGGCACCGCCCACAACGCCAAGCTCCTCTCCGACGCCCAGACCGACCGCTTCGTCGCCTTCGCCGCGACCGGCCCCAACCAGGACGCCTTGGAGTTTTCCGCCGAGCGCCACGGCGCCTTCACCTACATGCTGATCGACGGCCTCAACGGCAAGGCGGTCGATCCGGTGCGCCGCGCGGTGACGGTGTACCGCCTCGGAACGTACGTGAACGAGGCCGTCGCCGACCGCACGCGCGGCCGGCAAACGCCCGAGTACCAATCGGGCCAGGGCAATTTCATCCTGGCGCGGGAGTGAGGCCGGCACGGGGCGTGCGATAGCGCGGGCGCGGCGGCAGTGCGCCGCGCCGCGCCGCGGATCAGCAAATCATCCGGCCCAAGAAGACAAGAAGAGAAGACGTCAGGTCGCCATGTAGTGGCCGCCGTTGGCGTCGAGACAGGCGCCGGTGATGAAGCCTGCTTCGTCGGCCGCGAGAAAGACGACGCAGCGCGCGATGTCCTCCACCGTGCCGAGACGGCCAACAGGAATCTGCGGGATGATCTTGGTGTCGAGAACCTCCTTCGGCACCGCCATCACCATCTCGGTCGCGATGTAGCCGGGCGCCAGCGTGTTGACCGTGATGCCCTTCGCAGCGCCCTCGAGCGCCAGCGCCTTTGTGAAGCCGTGGATAGCGGCCTTGGCGGCCGAGTAGTTGGTCTGGCCCATTTGACCTTTGCGGCCGTTGATCGACGAGATGTTGACGATACGGCCGAAGTTGCGCGACCTCATGCTGTCGATGACGAGCCGGCACATGTTGAAGACCGAGTCGAGGTTGGTCGACATGACCGCGTCCCATTGGTCCTTGGTCATCTTGTGCAGCATCGCATCCTTCGTGATGCCTGCATTGTTGACCAGCACGTCGATGGGGCCGAGCGCCTTCGTGACATCGGCGACGCCTTTTTCGCATTGGGCATAATCGCCCACGTCCCACTTGTAGACCGGCATGCCCGTTTCGACTTGGAACTGCTGGGCGGCCGCATCGTTGCCCGCATAGTTGGCCGCGACGCGGTAGCCCTTGTTCTTCAATGCAACGGAGATGGCGTGGCCGATGCCACGCGTGCCTCCCGTGACGACGGCAACGCGCGCCATAGTGCAAATCCCTCCCTAAGATGCCTGCTTTTGTCGAACGTAAAGGATGTTGCCGGGATCGAAAGCCCGGCCGCAACCGCGCCGGCCATGCTCCGTTCCGGGACCCCTGGCCGCGCGCGGCGCCCAGGGGTCAGTCCCGTGCGACGCACACAGCGACGCCCATGCCGCCGCCGATGCATAATGTGGCCAGGCCCTTCTTTGCCTTGCGGCGCTGCATCTCGTGGAGAAGCGTCACAAGAATTCGGCAGCCGGAGGCGCCGATCGGATGGCCGATGGCGATGGCGCCGCCGTTGACGTTGACCTTATCGGTGTCCCAGCCCAGGCCCTTGTTGACCGCGCAGGCCTGCGCCGCGAACGCCTCGTTGGCCTCGATGAGGTCGAGATCCTTGACCGTCCAGCCGGCTCTCTCCAACGCCTTTTTCGATGCCGGAATGGGGCCGGTGCCCATGATCGACGGGTCGACGCCCGCGTGCGCCCACGAGACGAAGCGGGCCAGGGGCGTAATGCCGCGCTTCTTTGCCTCTTTCGCCGTCATCAGCACGACAACGGCAGCGCCGTCATTGATTCCGCTCGCGTTGGCCGCAGTGACCGTTCCCTCCTTGGGATCGAAAGCCGGCCTGAGCTTCGCGATGCTCTCGAGCGTTACGCCTTCCTTGATGTACTCGTCGTGGTCGGCAACCGTCTCGCCCTTTTTCGTCTTGATCGTCACCGGCGCGATCTCGGCCTTGAACTTGCCGGCCTTCTTGGCGGCCTCGGCCTTATTTTGGGAGGCGACCGCGAATTTGTCCTGCTCCTCGCGGGTGATTTGCCACTGGCGCGCGACGTTCTCGGCCGTCGTGCCCATGTGGTAGCCGTTGAAGGCGTCCCACAGACCATCCTTGATCATGCTGTCGATGAGCTTGATGTCGCCCATCTTGGTTCCCTCGCGCATGTGCGCGCAGTGAGGCGACTGGCTCATGCTCTCCTGGCCGCCGGCCACGACGACGGTCGCTGCGCCGAGCTGGATCTGCTGGGCGCCGAGCGCGACGGCCCGCAAGCCCGAGCCGCAAACCTGGTTGAGGCCCCAGGCCGGAGCGTCGACCGGAATGCCGGCTGCAATCGCGGCCTGGCGCGCCGGGTTCTGACCCTGTGCCGCGGTCAGGATTTGCCCCATGATGACTTCGGACACATCCCCCGCAGTCAGTTTGGCGCGGTTGAGGGCGGCCATGATGGCGACCTTGCCGAGCTCGTGTGCCGGCAGGCTCGCCAGCGATCCGTTGAAGGAGCCGACCGGAGTGCGCGCCGCGCCGGCAATGACAATCGTCGTTTCCTCGCTCATGAACGCCGCCTCCTTGGGGGAAATCAGGGACTTCGTCGACTTCGGGCGGGCGAGCCGCCTGGAACTGCCGCCGCAATCGACACTGTGTTAACCAACATAGCAGCAGGGCCATCGTGCTTGCAATTCTACCAGTCGGCAGCAAATCCGCCCAATTGTCACGCACTTAGCTCTGGCACCCGGCCGTGCGGCTGTGTTACGATGACGCACTGCAACAAGCGCGCGAGCGGCCAAGGCGATGCTCAACAAACCCGAAGCACAGCCCGACAAGAAAGAGGCGGTGGTCATCAAGAAGTACGCCAACCGGCGTCTCTACAATACCGAGACCAGCACTTACGTGACCTTGGAGGATCTTGCCCAGATGGTCCGTAGGGATAAGGACTTCGTCGTCTACGACGCGAAATCTGGCGACGACCTCACTCACGCCGTCCTCACCCAGATCATTGTCGAGCAGGAGAGCCGCCAAGGCGGACAGACGCTGCTCCCGATCCCGTTTCTGAGGCAGCTCATCCGCTTCTATGACGACAGCATCGGCCGCCTCGTGCCGAGCTATCTGCAGTTCAGCCTCGAGAACCTCGTCAAGGAGCAGGAGAAGTTCCGCGCCCAGTTCGCGAGCGCCTTTGCCAACCCGGCGGCGGCCTTCGATATCTACCAGGAGCAAGCGCGCAAGAACTTAGCGATGTTCGAGCAAGCCATTTCCATGTGGACCTCGTTCGGCGCCGTGGCCCAGGCTGGCGCGAAAAAGGCTCTTTCCGGCGAGGCGGGCGCGCCCTCGGCCGGCGCTGAGGCCCCGCGCGAGGAGATCGACGAGCTCAAGACCCAGCTCGCCCAAATGCAGCAGCGTCTCGAGCGCCTCTCCAAGGACCGCGAGTAGCACGGTATTCTCGCAAGGCCACAGGCGTCACCTGGTCCGCGACGCACGCCGGGCGGGAAACATCCCCAGTTTGCGAGCCGGAATAGGGCGTAGCGATCACCGCTCAGCGCGCGAGCGCCGCCTCGGGCCGAGCGGTCGCGAACGGCATGCCGTTAATAGCCCTGCAATTAGGTGCGGAACCATCTGCTCATATCCCGGCCGCATCGATTGGCGAGGGCGCGCGGCCAG
>DATEVP010000356.1:0-8961 GCA_035258465.1 Hyphomicrobiaceae bacterium | reverse complement strand
AGGCGCGGCCGCCCGGCCTTCTTCACGAGCGTGCCGCGAACGCGCCGCTTGCGCCGATCGAATTGGTTCATCTTGCCGAGCATGGCAACAGCCTCACTTCTTCTTGCCTTCCTTGCGATGGATGTACTCGCCCCGATAGCGGATGCCCTTGCCCTGATAGGGCTCGGGCGGGCGCGAGGCGCGGATCTCGGCGGCGAGCTGGCCCACCTTCTGCTTGTCGATGCCGGAGACCTCGACGATCTCCTGCTTGGCGCCGGCGACCTTCACCTCCACGCCCGCCGGGATCTTGTGCAGGATGTCATGGCTGAAGCCGATCTGCAGCTGCAGGCCGTCCTTGCCTTTCATCGCCGCCCGGAAGCCCACGCCGTGGATCTCCAGCGTATGCGAGTAGCCCTTGGTGACGCCTTCGACGAGGTTGAGGATCTGCGTACGCGACATGCCCCACATGGCCTGCGCCTGCTTGGTCTCCTCCCGCGGTTTGACGGCGATACCGTCGGCCGTCTTCTCGACCGCGATCTGCTCGGGGCACGTGAAGGAGAGCTCGCCCTTGGGGCCCGTCACCTTCACCGTCTGCCCTGCCACCGTCGCGGTGACGCCGGACGGTATCGGGACCGGATTTCTGCCGATGCGTGACATGCTCGTTCCTCGAACCTTACCTCTGGCCTGACCTGACCCGGCGCCTCAAAAGACGTTGCACAGGATCTCGCCGCCGACATTCTCCTCGCGCGCCTTGGAGTCCGACATCACGCCCTTGGGCGTCGACAGGATGGCCACGCCCAGCCCGTTGGCGACCGTCTCGAGATCGCGCACGGCCGAGTAGACGCGCCGGCCCGGCGTCGACACGCGCTGGATCTCGCGGATCGCGGGTTGGCCGTTGGCGTACTTGAGCTCGATCTCCAGCTCCGCCCGGCCGTTCTTGTGGTCGATGCGCGCGTAGCCGCGGATATAGCCCTCGTCGACCAGCACGTCGAGCACGCGGGCGCGTAAGTTCGAGGCCGGCGTCGACACCTTGGGACGCCGGCGCTGCTGGGCATTGCGGATACGGGTCAGCAGATCGCCGAGCGGATCGTTCATCGTGCTCGTCTCCTTACCAGCTCGACTTGACCATTCCGGGGATCAGGCCCTGGCTGGCCAGCTCCCGCAGCATGTTGCGGCACACCCGGAGCTTGCGGTAGTAGCCGCGCGAGCGTCCCGTGAGCTCGCACCGGTTGCGGATGCGCGTGGCCGAGCTGTTGCGCGGCAGCTGGGACAGCTTCAGGCGAGCCGCGAAGCGCTCCTCCGCGGGCTTGTTGAGATCGCCGGCGATCCCTTTGA
Source organism: Hyphomicrobiaceae bacterium (assembly GCA_035258465.1). GTDB lineage: Bacteria > Pseudomonadota > Alphaproteobacteria > Rhizobiales > Hyphomicrobiaceae > AWTP1-13. The sequence goes on along the minus strand of DATEVP010000356.1, from coordinate 7,647 downwards.
GCTTTTTGCGCTTGGCCGCAAACTGCGCGACCATCTTCCTGCGCCTGTTGTTCTTGTTGACCGAGCTTTGCTTTGCCATTCAGTCCTCCAAGGGCCAGCGCCAGGCCGGCCCCCATGCTCAAGTTCGAAACGGGAAGTTGAAGCCGCGCAGGAGCGCGCGCGCCTCGTCGTCGTTCCCCGCCGTGGTGCAGACGATCACGTCGAGGCCCCAGATCTCGTCGACCTGGTCGTAGTCGATCTCGGGGAACACGATGTGCTCCCTGAGGCCCAAGGCGAAGTTGCCGCGGCCATCGAAGCTCTTGGGGTTGAGCCCCCGGAAATCCTTCACCCGGGGCAGCGCGATCGTGACGAGACGGTCGATGAACTCGTACATGCGGTCGCCGCGCAGCGTGACCTTGCACCCGATCGCCATGCCGTCGCGCAGCTTGTAGTTGGCGACCGACTTGCGCGCGCGCGTGATCACCGCGCGCTGACCGGCGATCATCGACAGGTCCTTGGCCGCGGCATCGACTTTCTTGCGGTCGTTGACCGCCTCGCCGACCCCCATGTTGAGCACGATCTTGTCGATGCGCGGGATCTGCATCAGGTTGCTGTAGCCGAACGACTTGGTCATCTCCTCGCGCACCACCTTCTCGTAGTGCGATTTCATGCGCGGCCGGTAATCCTTCGGACGCGGGGCTGGCGCTGCCACCTTCTCCGCTTTCGGCGCGCGCCGGTCTGCCTTGCCGCCCTTGTCGCCTTTGGGCGCGCCCTTCTCCGGCTTGGGGCCCTTGTCGGACTTGGCTTCCTTGCCGGCAGACGCCTTGTCGGGCTTGCCTTGCTTGGCGGGCTTGTCGCCATCGGGGGCGCCGCCCTTGGCGGGCTTTTCGGGCTTGGGTGGCTTTGCCGGCTTGTCGTTATCGGCCATGGCTACCTCTTCTCAGCGATGTCTTCGCCGGAACGCTTGGCGAAACGCACCTTGCGTCCGTCGGCCAGCGTCTTGAACCCGATGCGGGTCGGCTTGCCGTCCTTCGGGTCCTCGAGCGCCAGGTTCGACAGGTGGATCGGCGCCTCCTTGGAGACGATGCCGCCCTCCTGGCTCGCCGACTGGCGCTGATGACGCCGCACCATGTTGACCCCGCGCACCAGCGCCCGGGCCTCCTGCGGCATGACCTGGATCACCTCACCCTTCTTGCCCCTGTCACGTCCGGTGAGCACGACCACCTGGTCGCCCTTCTTGATCTTGGCGGCACCCATCACAGCACCTCAGGCGCGAGGCTGACGATCTTCATGTTCTTGGACCTGAGCTCACGCGTGACGGGCCCGAAGATGCGCGTGCCGATCGGCTCGCCTTGCGGGTTGATCAGCACGGCCGCGTTGCGGTCGAACCGGATCAGCGAGCCATCGGGGCGGCGCACGCCTTTGGCGGTACGCACGATCACGGCCTTCATCACCTGGCCCTTCTTGACGCGCCCGCGCGGGATGGCCTCCTTGATGGTGACGACGATGGTGTCGCCGATGGTCGCGTACTTGCGCTTCGACCCGCCCAACACCTTGATGCACTGCAAGCGGCGCGCGCCGGAATTGTCGGCCACGTCGAGGTTGCTCTCCATCTGGATCATCGATCCAACCCTTGTCTTGCAGTCATCCCAGTCTTGCTCAATTTCGTCCGCTCGAGCCTTGGAGGCCCGGCCGGGGGCTCAGGCCTTCCTGTCTTTCAGCACCACCCATCGCTTGTTCTTGGAGATGGGCCGGCTCTCCTGGATCCAGACGATGTCGCCGACCTTGAAGGTCTCCTGCTCGTCATGGGCATGGAATTTCTTCGACCGGCGCACGGTCTTCTTGAACAACGGGTGCGTGTAGCGACGCTCCACCTCGACCACCACGGTCTTGGTGTTCTTGTCGGAAACCACCACGCCTTGCAAAACGCGTTTCGGCATCGGCTCAAGCCCCTTTACCGCCCTGGCCGCCCTGGCCGTTGCGCTTCTCGGTCTGCACGGTCTTGAGGCGGGCAATGTCGCGCCGCACCTCGCGCACGCGCGATGTGTTCTCGAGCTGGCCCGACGCCCGCTGGAAGCGCAGATTGAACTGCTCCTTCTTGAGCTTCGCCAGCTGCTCATCGAGCTGATCGGGCGTCTGGGATCTGAATTCGCTTGCCTTCATGGCCTTCTCATCCCGCTCGCTAGGCCTGCCGTTTGACGATGCGCGTCTTGATCGGCAGCTTGGCCGCCCCGAGCTCCAGGGCTTCGCGCGCCGTTGCCTCGTTTACTCCGTCGAGCTCGAACATGATGCGGCCCGGCTTGACGCGGGCAACCCACAGCTCAGGCGCACCCTTGCCCGAGCCCATCCGCACCTCGGCCGGCTTCTTCGTCACCGGCACGTCGGGAAAGATGCGGATCCACACCCGCCCCGCGCGTTTCATGGCGCGCGTGATGGCACGCCGCGCCGCCTCGATCTGCCGCGCCGTGATACGCTCTGGCTCGGCGGCCTTGAGGCCGAACGAGCCGAAGTTGAGCGCGGTGCCGCCCTTGGCGTTGCCGTGGATGCGGCCCTTGTGGGCCTTGCGGTACTTGGTGCGTGCTGGTTGCAGCATGGAAGCTCGTTCCTAATTCCCGATCACGTCTTTGGCGCCTGCTGCTCTCCGGCCCAGTCGCCGCCGCCACCACTGCGGCGCCGGCCGCCTCCGCCGCCTTCCTGGGCTTCCAGCGCGCGCTTCTCGGCGGCCATCGGATCGTGCTCCATGATCTCGCCCTTGAAGATCCACACCTTCACGCCGATGACGCCATAGGCCGTCTTCGCCAGGCCGTAGCCGAAGTCGATATCGGCCCTGAGCGTGTGCAGCGGCACGCGCCCCTCGCGGTACCACTCGACCCGGGCGATCTCGGCGCCGCCCAGCCGGCCGGCGCAGTTGATGCGGATGCCGAGCGCGCCCAGCCGGATGGCCGACTGCACCGCGCGCTTCATGGCGCGGCGGAAGGCAACGCGCCGCTCGAGCTGCTGGGCAATCGTCTCGGCCACCAGCGTGGCATCGATCTCGGGCTTCCTCACCTCGACGATGTTGAGATGGACCTCGGACGCGGTGAGCCTGGCGAGCTCGCCCCTCAGCTTCTCGATATCAGCGCCCTTCTTGCCGATCAGCACGCCCGGCCTGGCCGTGTGCACGGTGACGCGGCATTTCTTGTGCGGGCGCTCGATCACGACCTTGGAGATGCCGCCCTGGCGGCGCTGCTGCAGGATGTGATCGCGGATACGGATGTCCTCGTGCAGCAGCTTGCCGTACTCGGCGCGGCTGGCAAACCAGCGGCTGTCCCAGGTTCGGTTGATGCCGACGCGAAGCCCAACCGGATTGACCTTGTGACCCATTATTCGGCGTCCTCAGCTTTGGCCTCTTCGCGCTTTGCTTTCACCACCACGGTGAGCTGGGCGAACGGCTTCTCGATCGGGCTCATGCGGCCGCGGCCGCGCGCGTGGAAGCGGGTGATGGTCAGGTTCTTGCCGACGTGCGCCTCGCTCACCACCAGATCGTTGACGTCGAGGCCGTGGTTGTTTTCGGCATTGGCCACCGCGCTCATCACGCACTTCCTCACGTCCTTGGCGATGCGCTTGCGCGAGAACTCGAGATCGGCCAGCGCCGTGTCGACCTTCTTGCCCCGGATCAGCTGCGCGACGAGGTTGAGCTTCTGCGGGGAAACCCTCAAGTTCCTCGCCACGGCCTTCGCCTCGTCGTCGGAAAGATCGCGCTCGCGCTTCTTCTTGCCCATGTCAGTTGGCCTTCACTCGCTCAGTTCCCCGCCTCACGCCGCCGGCGCCTTCGCCCGCACCGCCCGCTTGTCGCCGCTGTGGCCGTGGAAGGTGCGGGTCGGCGCGAACTCGCCGAACTTGTGGCCGATCATGTCCTCGGTCACGTTCACGGGGATGTGCTTTTGTCCGTTGTGGACGCCGAAGGTGAGCCCGACGAACTGCGGCAGAATGGTCGAGCGCCGGCTCCAGATCTTGATGATCTCGTTGCGGCCGGACTGGCGCACCTTGTCCGCCTTCTTCAGGAGGTAGCCGTCGATGAAGGGGCCCTTCGATACCGAGCGTGCCATAACCCTTGCTCCTACTTCGTGCCGTGGCGCGAGCGGACGATGAACTGGTCGGTCGCCTTGTTCTTGCGCGTCTTGTAGCCCTTGGTCGGCTTGCCCCAGGGCGTTGCCCAGTGCTTGCCGCCCTTGGTGCGGCCGCCGTTGGGGTGATCGACCGGGTTCATGGCGATCGAGCGCACGGTCGGCCGGGTGCCCCGCCAGCGGTTGCGGCCGGCCTTGCCGGTCGACTCGTTCATGTGGTCGGGATTGGACACGGCGCCGACGGTTGCCATGCACTCGGCGCGCACGCGCCGCGTCTCGCCGGAGTTGAGCCGCAGGATCGCCCAGCCCGCGTCGCGGCCGACGAGCTGACCGTAGGCACCGGCCGAGCGTGCGATCTTGCCGCCGCCGCCCGGGCGCAGCTCGATGTTGTGCACGATGGTCCCGATCGGCAGGGAGGCCAGCTGCATGGCGTTGCCGGGCTTGACGTCCGCCTTGATGCCGGAGACGACGGTGTCGCCCTGGCCCAGGCGCTGCGGCGCCAGGATGTAGGCCATGGTGCCGTCCTGATACTTCAGGAGGGCGAGGAAGGCCGTGCGGTTGGGGTCGTATTCCAGCCGCTCGACCTTGGCCGGCATGTCGTGCTTGGTGCGGCGGAAATCCACCTTCCGGTAGGCCTGCTTGTGGCCGCCGCCGATGTGTCGCGTGGTGATGCGGCCGAAGTTGTTGCGGCCGCCCGACTTGGTCTTGCCCTCGGTCAGCATCTTGACCGGCGCGCCCTTCCACAGATGGCTGCGATCGACGAGCACCAGCTGGCGCAGGCTCGGCGTGGTCGGGCGGAAGGTTTTCAGTGCCATCGACGTCTCCTACAGACCCGTCGTCACGTCGATCGAATGGCCCTCTTCGAGGGTCACCACCGCGCGCTTGACGTCGCTCTGGCGGGCGCGAATGTTCTTGAAGGTCTTCATCTTGCCCTTGCGCAGATGCGTGTTGACCGCCTTGACCTTGACGTTGAACAGCTTCTCGACGGCGGCCTTGATCTCCGGCTTGGAGGCATCGCGCGCCACCTTGAAGACCACCTGGTTGTGCTCGGAGACGAGCGTCGCCTTCTCGGTGATCACGGGAGCGCGGATGACGTCGTGGGCGTCCTTCTTCTTCGTCATTTGAAGCGCGCCTCCAGCGCCGCCACCGCCGCCTTGGTCAGCACCAGGGACTTGCGGCGCAGAATGTCGTAGACGTTGATGCCCTGCACGGGCAGCACGTCGATGTTGGGGATGTTGCGGGCGGCCCTGGCGAAGGCCGGCTCGATCTCGGCGCCGTCGATGATCAGGGCGTTGGTGAGATCGAGCTTGCCGAAGCTCTCCTTCAGCCCCTTGGTCTTGCCGTCCTTCGATTCGACCTTGTCGAGGACCACGATCTCGCCCGCCTTGGCCTTGGCGGAGAGCGCATGCCTGAGGGCGAGCGCGCGCACCTTCTTCGGCAAGTCGATGGCATGGCTGCGGGGCTTGGGGCCGAAGGCCTTGCCGCCGCCTCGCCACAGCGGCACCGACTTGTCGCCGTGACGGGCGTTGCCGGTGCCCTTCTGCTTGTACATCTTCTTGCCGGTGACGGTCACCTCGGACCGGTCCTGCACGTGGTGGGTGCCGGCCATCCGCTTCAAGAGTTGATAGCGCACCATGCGGTGGATCAGATCTTTGCGCGGCTCGAGCCCGAAGATCGCATCGTCGAGCTCCACCTCGCCGGCGCTCGCGGCATCGAGAGTCTTAACGGCGGCCTTCATGGCTTGGCCTCCGTCTTGGCCTCGGCGGCGTCGCCCGCCGGCCCGCTGTTGCTTTCCGCCGTCGCGCCCGAGGCACTGCGGAAGGCGCCGGGATGCGGGGCCTCTTTCGGCAGCGCCCGCTTCACCGCGTCGCGCACCAGCACCCAGCCGCCCTTGGCTCCCGGCACGGCGCCGCGCACCAGCAGCAGGCCCCGGTCCTTGTCGGTTTGCACGACCTCCAGGTTCTGGGTGGTCACACGCACGTCGCCCATGTGGCCGGCCATCTTCTTGCCCTTGAAGACCTTGCCGGGGTCCTGGCGCTGACCGGTGGAGCCGTGGCTGCGATGGCTGACGGAGACGCCGTGCGTGGCTCGCAGGCCGGCAAAGTTCCAGCGCTTCATGGCGCCCTGAAAGCCCTTGCCCTGGTTGGTGCCGGTCACGTCGACGAGCTGTCCCTTGACGAAATGGTCGGCCGTGATCTCGGCGCCCACCTCGATCAGGTTGTCGGGGCTGACGCGAAACTCCGCCACCCTGCGCTTGGGCTCGACCTTGGCCACGGCAAAGCTCTCGCGCTCGGGGCGCGTCACGCGGCTCGCCTTGCGGGTGCCGGCACCCAGCTGCAGCGCGGTGTAGCCGTTCTTCTCGTCGGTGCGCTGCGCCAGCACCTGGACCTTCTCCAGCTTCAGCACGGTGACGGGCACATGCTCGCCGGCCTCCGTGAAGACGCGGGTCATGCCCACCTTCTGCGCGATCACTCCGGAACGCATGTTCCGTATTCCTTCCTTGCCTCGGGCCGGCGCGCCGTTCTCGGGCGCCAGGCGCAAACATTCCTCTAGAGCTTGATCTCAACGTCGACGCCGGCAGCGAGATCGAGCTTCATCAAAGCATCGACCGTCTGCGGTGTCGGATCGACGATATCGAGAAGCCGCTTGTGCGTGCGCATCTCGAACTGCTCGCGGCTCTTCTTGTCGATGTGCGGCGAGCGGTTGACGGTGAAGCGCTCGATCCGGGTCGGCAGCGGGATGGGCCCACGCACTTCGGCGCCGGTTCGCTTGGCCGTGTTGACGATCTCGCGCGTCGACGCATCGAGCACGCGATGATCGAAGGCCTTCAAGCGGATCCTGATGTTCTGGCTTTGCATCGAAGTTCGCTCATCCAAAAGCGAGAGGCGCCAGTTGCCGGGCGCCCCTAGCTGCCTACTCTATGATGCTGGTGACGACACCGGCACCGACGGTACGGCCACCCTCGCGGATGGCAAAGCGCAGCTTCTCCTCCATGGCGATCGGCGTGATCAGCTCGATCGTCACCGCCACGTTGTCGCCGGGCATCACCATCTCCGTCCCCTCCGGCAGAGCCACCACGCCCGTCACGTCGGTGGTGCGGAAGTAGAACTGCGGCCGGTAGTTGGTGAAGAACGGCGTGTGCCGACCACCCTCCTCCTTGGTCAGGATGTAGGCCTCCGCCTTGAACTTCTTGTGCGGCTTGATCGAGCCCGGCTTGCACAGAACCTGGCCGCGCTCCACCGCGTTCTTGTCGATCCCGCGCAGCAGGCAGCCGACGTTGTCGCCAGCCTCCCCCGAGTCCAGCAGCTTCCTGAACATCTCAACGCCCGTCACCACGCACTTCTGCGTGTCGCGGATGCCGACGATCTCAACCTCCTCGCCGACCTTCACCGTGCCCCGCTCGATGCGGCCCGTCACAACCGTGCCCCGGCCCGAGATCGAGAACACGTCCTCGATCGGCATCAGGAACGGCTGGTCCTTGGGGCGGTGCGGCTGCGGGATGTACTCGTCCACCGCCTGCATCAGCTTCAGGATCGCGTCGTGCCCCAGCTCGGGGTTCTTG
>DATEVP010000355.1:0-7604 GCA_035258465.1 Hyphomicrobiaceae bacterium | reverse complement strand
CAGCCGGTGCCGGCGCTCGCGAAGGTGCGCTATTTTCTTGGCGCGGGCGCGATCATCCTCCGACAGCCTCGGCTGGGCCGACTCCAGGGCCTGCAGCGCGGGCGCCGCTCGCTCCAGGTCGACGAGCCACAGCTCGGTCATCGCTGCTCACAACGCGGCGGCACGCCTGCCGTCAAAGGCTCAGCTCATCGCTTGGCGGCCTGCTCGCAATGCCGGTCGCCGCCGTTGGCATGCGAAAGCAAGACCCTGCACGCGTCGAGCTCCGCCATGACCGCGCGCAGGGCATCCACCTCCAGCGAGCTCAGCAGCACCGAGCCCTCCGCCGCGGCGGGCGAGGCGGCAGACCGGGATTTGCCGCTACCCGCTACGCCAACGATGCGGGCGCTGCCGGACGACTTGACGGCATCGATACCGCGCTCACGCAGGATCCTCTGGACGCCTTTGATGGTGTAGCCCGCGTTTTGCAGAAGGTGGCGAATGCCTCGCAGGAGCTCGACGTCGCTCGGCCGATAGAGGCGCCGCCCGCCGCCCCGCTTCATGGGCTTGAGCTGAGGGAATTTCATTTCCCAGAAGCGCAACACGTGTTTCCTGACGCCAAGCTCGTCCGACACTTCGCCGATGTTGCGAAATGCTTCCGCTGCCTTGTCCAAGGCCAGTCCCCGCTCGGTTTGTGTGCCCTCAGGCTACTCCGCCGCGTTGCGGCGCAGACGGCCCGCGTTAATGCGATCCTTCATGATATTGCTGGGTCTGAAAACGAGCACGCGGCGCGGCGTGATCGGCACTTCCTGGCCGGTCTTGGGATTGCGGCCGACGCGCGGTCCCTTCTGCCGGATGCCGAAGGAGCCGAACGAGGAGAGCTTGACGGCATCGCCGGCCGCAAGGCTTGCCGATATCTCCTGCAAAATGAGCTCCACCAGCTCCTGAGACTCGTTACGGGGCAGTCCGACTTTCTGGACCACCGCTTCTGCCAGGTCTGCACGCGTGAGCGTTTTGCCACCCATGGTCTTCCGCCCCTCCCCAGCTCCCAACCCAGTGCCGATGCTAGCCATGGTGCTTTCTCGGGTCAACAACAACCAGCTGAAATTGCACACATAAAATGGTGTGGTGTGGCATTACCACCGGGCGAGCGCCGCACCCCATGTCAGACCGCCTCCCATCGCCTCCATCAACACCAGGCGGCCTTCCACCAGACGATGGTCCTCGAAGGCTTGGTTGAGCGCAAGCGGTATCGAAGCAGCGGAGGTGTTGCCGTGTTTGGCAAGGGTGAAGACGATCTTCTCCGGTGGAATGGAGAGCCGCTTGGCGATGCCGTCGAGGATGCGCTTGTTGGCCTGATGGGGTACGTAGAGGTCGACCTCGTCGGACGCGTAGCCCGTCATCACCAGCGTCTCCTCGATGACGCCGGAGATCTTCTGCACGGCATGCCGGAATACCTCGCGCCCATTCATGCGCAGGTGCCCCGTGGTCTTGGTCGAGCCCGGTCCGCCATCGACGTAGAGCAGCTCCTCGAAGCGCCCGTCCGAGCGGATGCGGGTGGCGAGGATGCCACGATCTTCGCGCGCGCCGAGCTGCGTTTGCGCCTCCAGCACCACCGCTCCCGCGCCGTCGCCGAACAACACGCAAGTGCTCCGGTCCTTCCAGTCGAGGATGCGCGAGAAAGTCTCCGCGCCGACGACGATGGCGCGCTTGAATTGACCGGCCTTGAGAAAATTGTCGGCGATCGACAGGGCGTAAATGAAACCCGAGCAGACAGCCTGAACGTCGAAGGCGGCCCCCTTGGTGACGCCGAGGCCCGCCTGGATGCGAACGCCGGTGGCCGGAAACGTGCGGTCCGGCGTGGAGGTGGCGCAGACGACGAGATCGATGTCGATGGGATCGATGCCGGCGCGCACCAGCGCCTGATGGGAGGCGGCGATGCCGAGATCCGACGTAAGCTCGCCCTCGGCGGCGATGTGGCGCTGCTCGATGCCGGTACGGTCGCGGATCCACTCGTCGCTGGTGTCCACCATGCGGGCGAGGTCGTCATTGGTCATCATGCGCTTCGGCAGACTGGCGCCGACGCCGCGGATGATGGATCGAATGAATGCCACACATCACCTCATGGTCGGCGCGCCGGACGGCGAAGCACTCGATGCGACAAGGCCAGCAGGCGGGAGGCTCGCAGCCTCATGATGTCTTACGCACCGGCTCGGGCTCGCCCAACTTGCCGTGCAAGGCCTCGAGGTCCGCGCCCAAGCGCTCGAGCACGTTGCTTTCGGCCATGTTGTAGCCAACCTCGATCGCGCTCGAGAAGCCAAATGCATCCGTGCCCCCGTGGCTCTTGATGGCGATGCCGTTGAGGCCGAGGAAGGGCCCGCCGTTGAGGCGACGAGGGTCCATGCGGTCCCTCAGCGCGCGCAAGCCGCGCTGCGCAAGGAGCGCGCCGAGCTTGGCAGCCGGCGAGCTGGTCAACGCCTCGCGCACGTAAGCGGCCATTTGCTTGGCGGTCCCCTCGGCCGTCTTCAGCGCGATGTTGCCGGCATAGCCTTCGACGACGACGACGTCGACCACGCCCTGCCCGATCTGGTCGCCCTCGACAAAGCCCCGATAGTCGAATGGCGGATCGCTCTCCTTCAGCCAGGCGTTGGCCTGCTTGACCTCCTCGATGCCCTTGATCTCCTCGACGCCGATGTTGAGGAGCCCGACCCGCGGCCGCTCGACATGAAGGATGGCGCGCGCCATGGCCGCCCCCATCAGCGCATAATCGGTGAGCTGGCGCGCCGTGGCGCCGATGTTGGCGCCGAGGTCGAGAACGATGCAGGGGCGCCCGACGGTGGGCCACTGGCCGGCGATCACGGGGCGCTCGATGCCCGGCATGGTCTTCAGGATGAGCCTGGCCATGGCCATCAGCGCGCCGGTGTTGCCGGCGGAAATCATGCAGTCGGCTTCTCGTTTCTGCACGGCTTCGAGCGCGAGCCACATGCCGGATCCGCGTCCGCGACGCACCGCCTGGCTCGGCTTGTCCTGCATCTCCACCGCCGTGTCGGCATGGATGATGCGGGCCCGCTCGGCGAGCGAAGGCTGCTCGTCCAGATAAGACGCAATGCGCCCCTCATCGCCGAAAAGAAGGAAGGTGAGATCGGGATGCCGCTCGAGCGCGAGCGCCGCGCCCGGCACCACGACGGCCGGGCCTTCATCACCACCCATTGCGTCGAGCGCTATGGTTCGCGGTGCCACCATCACCCATGTCCGCATATTCGCAGCGGCAGGAGCGGAGCCGGCCGGACGCCCCCTCTCCTCAGCTGCCCGAAAACGCCCGACCATAGCGAGTTGCGGCTGCCAGACAACCATATTCTCGGTCGCGCGATAGGCGGCCGACAGCCGCGCTCCAGCACCCGGATCGGCAAGGCGCTCAGCGCTTCGTCTTGATATTTGCGAGAACGGCGAACGGGCTTTCGGGCCTGCCGCCGGCGCCCCCCGCAGGCGCCGCCTCGCGCAAGTCCAAGGTCGCGCCGGGCTTTCGGGGATAGGGGTCGAGGCTTTCCGCCAGACGTTCAAAGACGATGCGGCCGACCGCGATCTGGCCCCCGACGATCGGTTCCGGGTCGGCAGTCTCGTCCAAGTCGAGCACCCCGCCTCGAGGGGGTGCTATGTCCTCCTCTGGCCAGAACGCAGCCTGAAAGCTTTCCTCGATCGCGCTGGTGACGGGATCGAGGGTAACGACGCAAGCCTGCACCACTTGCGCGCGAAGCGTGCCGGAGAGTGCGTAACGGCCTGCCCCGCTCGGGGCAATCACGTAGCTCACCTCGAGGCTGGGACAGGAGATGAGGCCGAGCGCGCAGGCGACGGCTTCCAGCTCGTCGGGCGCCGCGGCCCTCGTCGCGCTGAGGCCCGTTTCGGGAACATCGCTGGTCGGGTGATCCCAGACGAGCTCCGCCGTCATGCCATGCTCGCTCCTCAATTCGGTTTGGCCTCCTGTCCGCCGATAGGGTCCGGCCAGATGATCTGGCCTGCCAGAATCTGCGCTCGCGGTTGCCGGGCAAGCCTATCCGCCGTCCGGCGGACATAGGCCGCGAGGCCGCCCGCGTCGAAACCAACCGGACCGAGGTAAGCCAACTGGTTCTCGATGGCCTCCTGCAGCATATCGTGCGGGCCGTCGAGTGCCGCAAGATAGGCGTTGTGGCGATCGAACACCGCCGCCGTCGCGCGCTTGATCTCGCGCGGCACCGCCAGATCGCCAAACGTCAATTCCCGCATGGCATCGTCCATGTCGACCACGAATGCCTCGATCAGGGCTTGCGCCAGCCGCTTGCCCGCGTCCCCTTCCGGCCCAAGGCGGCGAACGGCGAGGGCCAGGTGCAGGACGATCATCTCGAATCGCCCCTGCATGGTATCCGGCACGCCCCAGTTTGCGTAGAACGCGCGGCGGCGCGCCGCGGTCACAATCGAGCCATAAAGCGAGCGTGCAGTTCGATCGCGGGCGCGTCTGGTTCTCAGCCAGGCAAACATGGGCGGCACTCGAGCATCCCAATGGCCGGTCGGGTGACTGGTTGGTTAGGGATCAAAGCGGGGGCCGGATTGCAAACTGCCGGCCGTTGGGATAGCCGGTCGGCTGGGCGAGCAGGACCGATTCTCTGAGGATCAGCAGGATAATGGGTAGCCGCTTCGCACGCGAGAAAAGCGAGCGAGAGGCCGTCATGGCGCCGCGATGGGCGCGGCGCACGCTTGTGCTTGCGACGCTGCTCGCGCTGGGTCTGACCGCCTGCTCCGAGACTGTCATCAAGCACGGCCACCAATTCAGCGACAAGGACCTGCAGCAGGTCACTCCAGGCTCGAGCGAGGCTCAAGTGAAAGCGGCGCTCGGCACGCCGACCTCGACGGCAACCGTCGGCACCGGCACCGCCTACTATTATATCTCGAGCACGCAGGGCCAGAAGGCCTTCTTCACCCCCACCGAGAAAGACCGCAGAGTGCTCGCCGTCTATTTCGGGCCGCTCGGGTCGGTCGACCGCGTCGCCCACTACGGGCTCAAGGACGGCAAGGTGTTCGACTACATCAAGCAGGAGACGCCGAGCCACGCCAAGGACGAAGGCCTGCTCAAGGCGCTCTTCCGCAACCTCGGCGTCAAGCAGCTCGGCCTCGATTGATCCCGGGCAGCGGTGTGCAAGCCGAACGCAACGTTGCGCGTCCCTCAATGCGCCAGCACGGCCAGCAGCAGCAGCGCGACGATATTGGTGATCTTGATCATCGGGTTGACGGCTGGGCCGGCGGTGTCCTTGTAGGGATCGCCGACCGTGTCGCCGGTGACCGCCGCCTTGTGCGCGTCGGAGCCTTTGCCGCCGAAATGGCCATCCTCGATGTACTTCTTGGCGTTGTCCCAGGCGCCCCCGCCCGCCGTCATGGAGATGGCGACGAACAGTCCCGTGACGATCACGCCGAGCAGCATGGCGCCGAGCGCGGCGAACGCATTGCCCGTGCCGCCGATCAAACGGATCACGTAGAAGCACACGATGGGTGAGAGGACGGGCAGCAGCGAGGGGACGATCATCTCCTTGATGGCGGCGCGCGTCAGCATGTCGACGGCGCGGGCATAGTCGGGCTTCTCCGTGCCCAGCATGATGCCGGGCTTCTCGCGGAACTGCCGCCGCACCTCCTCCACAATCGAGCTCGCCGCCCGGCCGACGGCCGTCATGGTGATGCCGCCGAACAGGTAAGGCAGCATCCCGCCGAGGAAGAGGCCCACGACGACATAGGGGTTGCCGAGCGAGAACAGCCCATCGACGTTGAGGCCGTAGAACAGCGAGTCGGGCTTGGCCTGGCTGATGAAAAAGCGCAGGTCCTCGTTGTAGGCCGCAAACAGCACGAGCGCGCCCAATCCCGCCGAGCCGATGGCGTAGCCCTTGGTCACGGCCTTGGTGGTGTTGCCGACCGCATCCAGCGCATCCGTCGTCTTGCGGATCTCCTTGGGCAGCCCGGCCATCTCGGCGATGCCGCCGGCGTTGTCGGTGACGGGACCGAAGGCATCGAGCGCCACCACGACACCCGCCAGCGACAGCATGGCGGTGACGGCGATGGCAATGCCGAACAGCCCGGCGATGTTGAACGAGGCGAGGATGCCGGCAACGATGATCAGCGCCGGCAGGGCGGTCGCCTCGAGCGACACGGCCAGACCCTGGATGACGTTGGTGCCGTGGCCGGTCTTCGATGCCTCGGCAATCGATTGGACGGGGCGGTAGTTGGTGCCCGTGTAGTATTCCGTGACGACGATGAGGGCCGCCGTCACCGCCAGGCCGACGACGCCGCACCAGTAGAGGTCCATGGCGGTGAACCTGGCGCCGCGCGCGGAAAACACCGTGCCCATGCCGAGCAGGTAGTCGGTGACCGGCCACAGGGCGATGATGGACAGCACGCCGGTGGCGATGAAGCCCTTGTAGAGCGCGCCCATGATCGACTGGTTGGCGCCGAGCCGCACGAAGAAGGTGCCGATGATCGAGGCCACCACGCCGACGGCGCAGACGGCCAGCGGATAGAGCATCAGGTTGTAGACGATCGGCTGGCCGTTGAAGTAGATCGCCGCCAGCACCATGGTGGCAACGACGGTGACGGCGTACGTCTCGAACAGGTCGGCCGCCATGCCGGCGCAGTCGCCGACGTTGTCGCCGACGTTGTCGGCGATGGTGGCGGGATTGCGCGGGTCGTCCTCGGGGATGCCGGCCTCGATCTTGCCGACGAGATCGCCGCCGACATCGGCGCCCTTGGTGAAGATGCCGCCGCCGAGACGGGCGAAGATCGAGATCAGCGAGGCGCCGAAGCCGAGCGCGACCATGGAGTCGACCACGGTCCTGCTGGTCGGCGCCAGGCCGATGCTCTCGGTCAAGATGTGGAAGTAGACGGACACGCCGAGCAGCGCCAGGCCGGCCACCAACAGGCCGGTGACGGCGCCGGCGCGGAACGCCATGGAGAGGCCTTCGGCCAGCGAGCGGGTCGCGGCCTGCGCGGTGCGCACGTTGGCGCGCACGGACACCATCATGCCGATGAATCCGGCCGAACCCGACAGGATGGCGCCGATCAGAAATCCGAGCGCGACCAGCCAGCCAAGTAGCATGCCAACGATGACGAAGATGACGGCGCCGACAATGGCGATGGTGGAGTACTGGCGGGTGAGGTAGGCCTGCGCGCCTTCCTGGATGGCGGCGGCGATCTCCTGCATCCGCTGCGTGCCGGGATCGGCCGCCATGACGGCCCGCACCGTGAGCGCGCCGTACACGATCGAGAGCAATCCGCAAACGATGATTGCCCACATCACCATGCCCATGGCCCAACTTCCCTCTTGTTTGCGACGATTGCGGACGACGAAAGGCAGGGCTCAACGTGCTGCGACCGGCGATACGCGCCGCCGCCAGCACCAGCCCCCAGGCGAGTTTCGCGCGGGACCATGCCAAAACTCCGGGGTAGTTGCAACACGCGCGAGCACAAGCCCGGATTGCGTGGCGCCCTATTGGAAGTGATCCCAACCGGCTGCTTTCAATTGCAGCGGGCGGCCATCGGCGCCCTCGATGACAATACTGCGGCTTGGCGTCATGGAGCCGATTGCCGCAACCGGCACGCCCGCACCAACCGCCGCC
>DATEVP010000354.1:0-2712 GCA_035258465.1 Hyphomicrobiaceae bacterium | reverse complement strand
ACGCGCCGGCAACCGCCCGCAACGTGCGGATCTTGGGCCGGGAGAGGCCGACGCCGGCGAGCTGCTTGTCATCGAGGCCCAGCAGAATGTGCGGCTCGAACGGCCGGCAGGCCTCGACCGTGCGCCCCCAGATGGCGCCGGCGCTGGCCACCGACAGCTGCTGGCCGACGATGATGCGGGCCAGCCCTTCGAAGCCGGCCGGGCGGCGGCGCAGGGGCGGGTCGCCGGTCACGTCGTGCACGGTCCGCATGATGGCGCACTTGCGCCGCAGCGCCCGGACGCCGTCGCGGATGTCGGCCTCCGCCTCGATGATCCGAGGCGCCCCGAGCTTGGGCGGCTTCGTTGGCTTCGTTCGCGATCTTGTGTTCGCCATGGCCCGTTGCCGGTGATCCAACACGCGCTTCCTCGCGTTAGAATAGCGAGGCCGCATGGGTTAGGAGAGGGTCTCTCATGTCGTCATCGATCGCAGGCGGGAGCGGGATTGCCGCCCTGGTCGCCGGCTTGCTTTTAGCCTCAGGTCTCGCCGCGGCACAAGGTGCGGCCGAGACGGCCACCTACCGCAACGCGCGCTACGGCTTCTCGCTCAGCTATCCCCACGGGCAGTTCCAGCCGCAGGAGCCGCTGGCGGAGGAGGGGCGCATCTGGGTCTCCCGCGACGGCAACGCGCGCATCCTCGCCGGCGCGCTGCCCAACGCCGACAACCTGAGCCTGCAGGACTACCGCGAGTTTGTCCTCAAGCAGAGCTACCCCGGCGCCAGCATCGATTACGCGCCGATGCGCGAGAGCTGGTTCGTGCTGTCGGGGGTGCGCGACGGGGTGATGTTCTACGAGCGCGTGACCTTCACCTGCGGGGGTAAGCTGATCAACAGCTGGGCCATGCTCTACCCCGCCGCCGAGCGCCGCCTCTACGACCGCGTCGTCGAGCAGGTGTCGAAGAGCTACCGCGCCGGCGGGGGCAATTGCGGGTAGGCGGAGGTCGGCGGCGATCGCGAAGCGCGTAGGTTGGGTCCAGCGAAGCGCCGACCCAACGCCCCTCAGGCGTGCCGATTGCAGTTGTGCGTTGGGTCATCGCTGACGCTCGACCCAACCGGCGTCCGCGCCGGTGGCGGACGCGGAAGCGTCGGCGGCGCGCGGGAAGAGGGACCGTTTGCCGGGGGATGGGGCAGGGCGGTGCCTGGAAAGCGAGCAAGCCGCGGCTGCGAGGAAATACCGCTTTCGAGGGGAGCGCGGGGCCTGATAGGTTGAGCCCGGCTTGCCAGCGGCCGCCGCAAGAATCAGCGGTCCGCTCTCTGCACATCGGGGTCGCAAGGGGAGTTTTCCGCATGTCCTGCCATGGTGGTGTTCGCACGTTCGCTGCGCTTGCGCTGACGTCCGGTTTGTTGGCCGGCGCGGGGCTCGGTGCGCAGGCGCAGACGCCCGTGAAGTTCACCCTCGACTGGCGCTTCGAGGGGCCGGCCGCGCCCTTCACGGTGGCGCTGGACAAGGGGTACTTCAAGGCCGAGGGCCTCGATGTCACGATCGACACGGGCACGGGCTCGCGCGAGTCGATCCCGCGGGTGGCATCGGGCACCTACGACATCGGCACCGGCGATGTGAACTCGCTGATCCGCTTCCGCGACGAGAACCCCTCGATCGATCTCAAGGCCGTGATGATGGTCTACGACCGGCCGCCGTTCGCCATCGTCGGGCGCAAGAGCAAGGGCGTCACGCCCGATCCCAAGAGCCTGGCGGGCCGGAAATTCGGCGCGCCCGCCGCCGACGGCGCCTATGCGCAATGGCCGATCTTCAAGTCGGTCAACAAGCTCGACGACTCGACCATGAAATTCGAGAACGTGGGCTTTCCCGTGCGCGAGCCGATGCTGGCCTCCGGCGAGGTCGATGCCGTGTTCGGCTTCTCGTTCTCCGTGTACATGAACCTGAAGTCGCGCGGCGTGCCGGTCGACGACATCGTGCTGATCCTGATGAGCGACCACGGGGTGGAGCTGTACGGCAACGTGCTGATGGTGAGCCCGAAGTTCGCGGCCGAGAAGCCCGCCGCGGTCAAGGGCTTCATCAAGGCGCTGACCAGGGGCCTGCGCGACACCGTGGCCGATCCCGCGGCCGCCACCGCCACCGTCATCAAGCGCAACGACGTGGCCAAGGCCGAGGTGGAGAAGGAGCGCCTCGAGCTGTCGCTGGCCCAGAACTTCGTCACGCCGTGGGTGAAGGCCAACGGCTACGGCGGCATCGACAAGGCGCGCTTTGCCAAGTCGATCGACCAGATCGGGCTCACCTTCAACTTCAAGTCGAAGCCGAAGGTGGAGGACATTTTCAGCGAGGCGTTCCTGCCCCCGCCCGCCGAGCGCAAGGTCAACTGATGTGAAGCTTCCCTCTCCCCATGCTTCTTCGGCGTCGTGTCGAAGACGCGCCTTCGGCACGATGGGAGAGGGTTAGGGTGAGGGGCAGCCACACACGCTGGAGCAAGCTTCTGCCCCTCACCCCGACCCTCTCCCCGCAAGCCCTCGGGCTCACACCGGCTCGCATGTCTCCGAGGATGGCCCGAGGGCATGCGGGGAGAGGGAGATGACCGGCTTCGTCGAGATCGACTCGGTCACCCACGCCTATGGCGGGCAGGACGGCGCGCCGGCGATCGACAAGCTCAGCCTCTCCATCGCCGAAGGCGAGTTCGCCGCCGTGGTCGGCCCCTCCGGCTGCGGCAAGTCGACCCTCATG
>DATEVP010000353.1:0-3124 GCA_035258465.1 Hyphomicrobiaceae bacterium | reverse complement strand
CTCGTCCACCGGCCAGAAGTTTGCGACCGGCCGTTCGACGATCTTCAACCCGTGCCGGGCAAGCTCGAGATCGCGGATGACGACAGGATTGAGCAGGCTCACCGTGTAGGCGGCAACCGAGTTGCGAAAGCCCGGATGGAACTCCTCGGTGACGGCCGCGCCGCCGATGACTGCATTCTTTTCGAGCACGACGACGCGCAGGCCGGCAGCGGCCAGATAGGCCGCGCAGGTGAGGCCGTTGTGGCCGCCGCCGATGACGGCGATGTCGTAGGTCTCGTGGGCCATGGCCCACCTTGTGGAACGAATTGGAGGCATCGCGCAATCGGGTGGCGTCCAATGCAAACAGCGTTGAACGCCAGCGGCCAGGGATGCTAGGGACCAACATCGCTCGCGCGGAGACCATGCAATGTCCAAGCCTCAGCTGCTGTCCACCGGACCCATGATGGATTTGATCGAACGGGGGATCGAGAAATCCTACACCGTGCACCGCCTGCACGAGGCGAGCGACCGCGAGGCCCTGCTCAAGAAGATCGCGCCCGATGTCTGCGCCATCTGCACCGGCGGCCATACCGGGGTGAAGACCGACGAGGCGCTGATGGCCCGCTTTCCCAAGCTCAAGGTGGTCGGCAATTTCGGTGTCGGCTACGACTCGGTCGACGCGGCGGCGGCCGCCAGGCGCGGCGTCGTCGTCACCAACACCCCCGACGTGCTGACCGAGGAGGTGGCCGACACCACCTTCGGGCTGCTGCTGCGCACGGTGCGCGAGCTCTACGAGGCGGAGAAATGGCTGCGCGACGGCCATTGGGCCAAGCAGGGCGACTATCGCCTCACCGCTGCCTCCCTGCGCGACCGGTCCGTGGGCATCGTCGGGCTCGGGCGCATCGGCAAGGCGATCGCGCGGCGCTGCGAGGCGTTCCTCATTCCCGTCAGCTATTTCGGGCGCAAGCAGCAGCCCGGCGTCAGCTACCGCTTCTACAACAACCTGGTCGCCATGGCGCGCGACGTCGATACGCTGATCGTGGTCACCCCCGGCGGCGCCGAGACCCAGAACCTGATCAATGCGGCGGTGCTGGAGGCGCTGGGCCCTCGCGGCATCCTGATCAACATGTCGCGCGGGTCCGTCGTGGACGAGCCGGCCCTGATCGCCGCACTGAAGGCCCGCAAGATCCAGGCTGCCGGCCTCGACGTCTACCTCGGCGAGCCCAAGATCAACCCGGCCTTCCTCGAGCTCGACAACGCCGCGCTCTTCCCGCACGTGGGCTCGGGGTCGATTTACACGCGCAACGCCATGGGCCAGCTGGTGGTCGACAACCTGGCGGCGTTCGCCGAGGGCAAGCCGCCGAAAACGCCCGTGCCGGAGACGCCGTTCAAGGGCTGGTGATCGCGCCGCTGCGGCAAAACGGCGTGAATCTCGGTTCTGGACCTATGCGAGACCCAGCGCCTGCTGGATGGCGCGGTGGTAGTGGCCGAGGGCGGGCTCGTGGCGGCCGAAGGTGATGTGCTGCTGGGCGCCCGCGCCGAAGCCCTTCTGGATGTCGAGGCAGACGGGGAAGTCCTCGACGTCGACCGTGCTCATCAGGAGTTCCATGTTGCGGTCCCAGTGGCGCTTGTCCTTGTCGGTGACGGCGGGCTTGGGCGTGAACAGGGCGGCCTCCGTGATGCATTTGCCGGGATCGTTGCCCACCGGGAATGACCGCCAGGTCTCGAAATGGTCGCCCTGCCAGACCAGGAGCGCATTGGGAAACAGCGTGTAGACGATGGCGCTGTGCTTGAGGAAATCCCAGCTGCTCTCGGGCTCTCCCTTGAGCTCCAGCATCGACCGCCGGGGGATGATGAGGCGCCCGTTGCGGCCGAAGGCATCGAACACATTGACGTTGGGCTGGAAGATCGGTGCCACGGTCTGCTTGTGCAAGACTGCCACGTGCCAGGTCTCCAGGAAGGTGTCGATGACCAGCTTCCAGTTCATGTCCTTGGCGAGCGTGGACGTCTTGTAGTGGCTGTAGTCGGAGAGGCCATAGGAGGCGAGCTCGGGCCCGAGGCCGCCGAGCAGCTCGTCGACGTCGATGCGGCCGCCCGGCGATGCCTGCACCCAGATCAGGCCATGCTGCTCGGCGACGGGGATCGGCACGAGGCTGTGCTCCTCGCGGGCGAGGCCGGGAAACGCGAACTCCGGATAGAGCTTCAAGAGCTTGCCTTCGAGATCGTAGGTCCAGGCGTGATAAGGGCAGACGAAGGCGCGTTTTCCCGAGCCACAGCCGCTGGCAACCTTCGCCCCGCGATGCCGGCAGACGTTGAGGAAGGCGTTGAGCTTGCCCTCGCGGTTGCGCACGACCAGGATCGGCACGCCGCTCAGATCATCGGCGCGGTAGTCGCCGGGCTTGGGCAGCTCGCAGCTCAGGGCGAAAAAGAGCGGATGGCCGCGAAAGAGCAGCTCCCGCTCGCGAGCGGCCTGCTCGGGAGAGGCGTAGCTCGAGATGGGATTGCAATAGACGTCGTCGGCAAGCTCGGTCGTCGAGCGCTCCACGAAGTCGAGCACGCGGCGCGTGAGCGAGACTTGCGTGGCGCGGTCCATGGAGTCCTCCCAAGCGCGGCGGCGTGGCCGAACTCTTGCGGCCGGCAAAAGGCGCCGTCAATGCAAGGCGAGGGATGGCTGCTCGAAGTTGGAACGCGGGCGGGTGCGGTTGCCGGTTGTGCCGGCCATCAGCCCCAGCGGCACTTCATCTCCTGGCAGACCCGCCGCGACCCGTCCACGTAGCAGGAGGCGCGCACGAAGCTGCACACCCGGCAGGTGTAGGACGACAGGCAGCCGCGGTAGGCGCCGCCGCGCGCGAATTGGCAGGTGCGGATCGTCTGGCAGTCGCGCTGGGAGGCCCCAGGCGCCGGTTGCGCCGAGGCGTGGCCGCCGAGAGCAAGGACGCCGCAGGCGACGAGCGCCAGCGTCCACGTGCGTGCCTGTCGCATCGTGACAGCCCCAGATTGCGGTTTTCCCCGCCTACTGTTGGCTGAGAAGGGCGTGCCCTGCAACGCCCGTGCGGTGCAAAAGGTTCAGCTCAGGCCGCACCTGTGCCCTCTGTGCCACGCAAAGGGGTCAGACCCTGCGGGTCTGACCCCATATCGAATGGGG
>DATEVP010000352.1:0-14962 GCA_035258465.1 Hyphomicrobiaceae bacterium | reverse complement strand
CAGGCCTAGCCGCGACCGCTCGGCCTTGTACCAGTCGAGGATCTGGCCACCCGTCCAGAACACCGCATCGCCCGAGCCGCGGATGTGCTACACCGCCCTGCGGAAGTACTTCAGGCGATGCGGCGCGCCCATGATGTAGGGATGCAGTACGATCGCCATGACGCGGGCGGAGCCTTTGGCATCGGCATAGATCTGCTCGAATTGATCCATCGCGCGGTCGTAATATTCCGAGGCCTTGTGATGCTGGATCAGCATCATCGCCACGTCGTTGCACTCCTGCGTGTAGGGCACGTTGACGATGGACCCCGACCGCGTCTTAAGCACCACCGGCTGGTCGTCGAGCACCCAGTCGCAGACATAGTCGTAGCCGGCCTCCGCCAGCAGGTCGGGCGTCTCCCACGTCTCCGTCAGCCCAGGCCCGAGCCACCCGCGCGGGCGCCGCCCGGTGAAGCCTTGGATCGCCTCGGTGGTGCGGGCGATGTCGGCGGCCTCGTTCTCGACCTTCTGCATGCTCTTCTGCGTGAAGCCATGCCCCATGAATTCCCAATCGCGATCGCGGGCCGCCTGCGCGATCGGCTCGTAGGCCGCTATGGCGCAGCCGTTGATCGCCAGCGCCGCCGGAATGCGGGCCTCGTCGAACACCGGCAGCATGCGCCAGAAGCCGACGCGATTTCCGTACTCGTGCCAGGCCCAGTTGGGAATGTCGGGCATGGGCGCGCCGCCCGCCGGCGGTGTGATCACGGTGCGCGGCATCGTCTGGCGGATGTCCCACTCCTCGACATTGACGATCACCCAGACGGCGAGGCGGGCGCCGTTGGGCAGCACCAGCGCCGGCCGCTCGGGAATCGCGGAGTAGGCCAGTCGTTCGTTCGGCTGCATGGCAGCTCTCCCTGGACACGGAGCTATCGCCGAGCAGCGTACAGCGTCAGCGCGCGGCGGCGATCAGCTCGATCAAGCGACGCTTCTGCTTGCCCTCGGCATCGAAGTTGTCCGGCGTCAGCCACTGCTCGAAGGCCCGCTTCAAGGCCGGCCACTCGCTGTCGATGATCGAATACCAGGCCGTGTCGCGGTTGCGGCCCTTGTTGACGGCCGCCTGCCGGAAGATGCCCTCGAACTGGAAGCCCAGCCGCAGCGCCGCCGCCCGCGACGGGGCGTTGAGCGAATCGCACTTCCACTCGTAGCGCCGGTAGCCGAGCTCATCGAAGACGCGCCGCATCATCAGGAACATGGCTTCCGTCGCCGCCGGCGTCCTCTGCAGCAGCGGGGAGTAGTTGATGTTGCCGACCTCGATCACGCCGTGCGCGGGATCGACGCGCATGAAGGTCGCAACCCCCACCGCCTTGCCGGTCTTCAGATCGATGATGGCGTGGAACAGCGGGTCGCTTCGGGCCGCCACCTTCTCGAGCCACGCGCGATAATCTGCGAACGCGGCGAACGGACCGACGAACAGGTAGGTCCAGTTGCGGCCCTCCTTGTCGAGACTGTTGGCCGCCCAGAGGTGCTCGGCATGCCGCGCCGGGTCGAGCATTTCGAGCCGGCAGAACCGCCCCGTCATCGGCGTCCGCGGCGGCATCGGCCGCGCCGTCCATCCCGGCAGCGGCCGCCCTATTGGCTGCGTTGAGGAACCCACAATCATACTCCGACTGTCATCCCGGCCGGAGCGCGCTTGCGCGGAGAGCCAGGACCCAGGAAAAGCGAGAGGACTCCGCAGCGGTCCATGCACTGGGTCCCGGATATTCGCGCCGCGAATTCCGGGATGACAGTGGGTGCCGAGGCGCTACCCGCTAGTTCTTGCCCGTGCTCATGGAGTTGAAGAACTCGCCGTTGGTCTTGGTCGAGCGCAGCTTGTCGATCAGGAACTCGATGGCGTCCATGGTACCCATCGGATTCAGGATGCGCCGGAGCACGTACATCTTCTTGAGCTGATCGGGCGGCACCAGCAGCTCCTCTTTGCGCGTGCCGGAGCGGGCGATGTCGATGGCCGGGAACACGCGCTTGTCGGACACCTTGCGGTCGAGCACGATCTCCGAGTTGCCCGTGCCCTTGAACTCTTCGAAGATCACCTCGTCCATGCGGCTGCCGGTATCGATCAGCGCGGTGGCAATGATGGTCAGCGAGCCGCCCTCCTCGATGTTGCGCGCGGCGCCGAAGAAGCGCTTGGGCCGCTGCAGAGCGTTGGAGTCGACGCCGCCGGTCAGCACCTTGCCGGAGCTCGGCACCACCGTGTTGTAGGCTCGGCCCAGGCGCGTGATGGAGTCGAGCAGGATCACCACGTCGCGCTTGTGCTCGACCAGGCGCTTGGCCTTCTCGATCACCATCTCCGACACCTGCACGTTGCGCGTCGCCGGCTCGTCGAAGGTCGACGAGATCACCTCGCCCTTGACCGAGCGCTGCATGTCCGTGACCTCTTCGGGCCGCTCGTCGATCAGCAGCACGATCAGGTAGCACTCGGGATGATTCTTCGCGATCGAGTGGGCGATGTTCTGCAGCAGCACCGTCTTGCCGGTGCGCGGCTGCGCCACGATCAGCGCGCGCTGGCCTTTGCCGAGCGGGGCCACGATATCGATCACGCGCGACGAGAGATCCTTGATGGTGGGGTCCTCGATCTCGAGGTTCATCCACTTCGTCGGGTAAAGCGGCGTGAGATTGTCGAAGTGCACCTTGTGGCGCTGCTTGTCGGGGTCTTCGAAGTTGATCCGGTTGACCTTGAGCAGCGCGAAGTAGCGCTCCCCGTCTTTGGGGCTGCGGATCTCCCCCTCGACCGTATCGCCCGACCGCAGCGCAAAGCGCCGGATCTGCGAGGGCGAAACATAGATGTCGTCGGGGCCCGGCAGGTAGTTGGCGTCGGGCGAGCGCAGGAAGCCGAAGCCGTCCTGCAGCACCTCGACCACGCCGGTGCCGGTGATGTCGATTTCCTTGGAGGCCAGCTGCTTGAGGATCGCGAACATCAGCTCCTGCTTGCGCATGGCGCTGGCATTCTCGACGCCGACCTCCTCGGCGAAGCTCAACAGCTCCGTCGGCGATTTGACCTTGAGGTCTTGGAGCTTCATTTCCTGTTTGACAACGTCTTGCATAAGAAACTCTCCGGATGGGCTGCGCGACTTGGGTGGGTGGGATGCTGAGATGCGCGGAGCCGGAAGGAAGGTGGGAATGAGCCGAATGGCTTTTTCCGGATTTGTCATGGGCCTTTGGACGCGCACTGCGCTGATCCAGGGCCTCACCTGCACGCCTTTAGGTCGGCGACCGGTGCTGACAAATCACTATATAGCAAATTCGACAGGCAAATGAAAGGCCGCCGAGTCGGGAAGCCATCTTGGCGGCGGCACCCGGTTCAAAACGGCTTCACCACCACCAGGATCACAATCCCCACCATCAGCACCGTCGGCACCTCGTTGAGCAGACGGTAGAAGCGCTGGTCGCGCGCGTTCCGGTCGGCCGCGAAGTCCTTGCGCCAATAGCCTAGCGCGTGGTGATAGCCGGTCAACAGCACGACCAGGGCGAATTTCGCCAGCAGCCACCCGTCCCGGTATATGCCTAGCTGCCACGCCAGCAGCGGCCCCGTGATCCACACCACGATCATGGCCGGGTTCATGATGAAGCGCAGCAGCCGGTGCTCCATCACCTTGAAGGTCTCGGACTGCCTGGAGCCCTTTTCGGCGTCGCAGTGGTAGACGAACAGCCGCGGCAGGTAGAGCAGCCCCGCCATCCACGCGATGACGGCGATCACATGCAGTGCCTTCAGCCACAGCAGCATGACGATGTCATATCGGGGCTTGCTCCCGGTATCCAGCTATCAACTTGCTCTGGAGTGAGCGGAGAAATGCATCCCGGCGACGAGCACCGGGATGATACCTAACCCTTAGGCTTGCGCACCAGCTCCACGAGCTGCGCCACATTCTCCGGCGGCGTCTCCGGCACGATACCGTGCCCGAGGTTGAAGATGTAGGGCACGCCCGCGAGCCCTCGCAGCAACCCGCTGATCTGCAACTCCATCTCCTCCCCGCCGGCGACGAGCAGCATTGGATCGAGGTTGCCCTGCACCACGACGTTTTGCGCTCGCGCAAGCTCGGCCATGTGCTCCACGCTCATGCCGGTGTCGCAGCCAATCCCCTGCACGCCGGTTGCCGCAGCGTAGGCACCGATCTTCTCCCCCGCCCCGCGCGGAAAGCCGATGATCGGCACCTGCGGATGTTTTGCTCGAACCGCGCTCACGATCCGGGCCGTCGGCGCCACGACCCAGGCCTCGAACTCCCGCGGCGGCAGGCTTCCCGCCCACGTGTCGAAGATCTGCAGCAGATCGGCGCCGGCCTCGGCCTGCATCGCGAGATAGTCGATCGAGGCCTCGACCAGGATCTCGATCAGCCGGGCGAAGCCCGCCCGGTCGCGATAGGCCCACAGCCGCGCGTCGGCCTGGTCGGCCGAGCCCCTCCCGCCGACCATGTAGGTCGCCACCGTCCACGGCGCGCCGCAAAATCCGATAAGGGTCGTCTCACGGGGGAGGTCCTGTCTGAGCCTGGCAACCGTCTCGCAAACGCGGGCGAACTTGGGGCGAGTCGCAGCCCGGCTCAAGCGCACGAAATCGGCTTGTGCGCGAATCGGTTCGAGCCGCGGCCCGTCGCCCTCGACGAACGCGACGCGCTGGCCCAGCGCATCGGGCACCACCAGGATGTCGGAGAAGAGGATCGCCGCATCGAAGCCGTAGCGCCGGATCGGCTGCAGCGTCACTTCCGCGGCAAGGACTGGATCGTAGCAGAGGTCGAGAAAGCTCCCGGCCTTCGCCCGCACTGCCCTGTATTCCGACAGGTAGCGGCCAGCCTGCCGCATCAGCCAGATCGGCGGCGGCGACAGGGCCCGTCCGGCGAAGGGCTGCAGGAGGCGGCGCGTTTTGGACGCATCAGCGGCCATCATGAGTTTCCAATTTCAAGAATCCAGAGTCTGAACGTTGTTGTTATGACTCTTAAGCGCTGAGTTGCGATGATCCTCTTTGCCCCCGGCCTTGCGAACAGGTTTCCGGCCTACGGCGCGCATGACCACCAGTCCTGGCGGGCCGGAGGCCTCGGGGCCACTATAGGACGCCAAACCATTGATGACACGGCCGGATAGCCGGGCTGGTCGTGCCTCGGATGCGGGCAGAATCTGTTGACAGCACCCAGGCATCGCGGGCAGATCGCACCTTTCCCCGTGGAGCGTGGCGGGCGAGGTTTGGCCATCCCAGCGGGTGGTCCTGTGGACCATTTTGTTGATAGAGGCACAGCCGGTGCGGGGTAATGCCAGGGGTCCGCTTGGCAGTGTGGACGAACTCTGATCTTTTCAACAGATGGTCAACCGCTTGCCGAGCTACTTCCATCTGCATCTGATCTCCGATGCCACCGGCGAGACCTTGACGACGATGGCCAAGGCCGCCGCCGTCCAGTACGCCCAGGTGCGCCCCATCGAGCACGTGCATCCCTTGGTGCGCACCCAAAAGCAGCTCGAGCGCGTCCTGAAGGCAGTGGAGCAGGCGCCCGGCATCGTCCTCTATACCGTTGTCAAGAAAGAGCTGATCGAGGAGATCGAGCGGCGGTGCCGCGAGCTCAAGGTGCCGTCGCTGCATGTGCTCCAGCCGATCATGCGGATCTTCGAATCCTACCTCGGCGCGCCGCAGACGCCTGTCGTGGCCGGCCAGCATCTGGTGGATGCCGACTACTTCCGCCGCATCGATGCGCTCAACTTCGCCATGCACCACGACGACGGCCAGCTGCCCCAGGACCTGAATGCCGCCGACATCATCATCCTGGGCATCTCCCGCACCTCGAAGACGCCGACCAGCGTCTACCTCGCCCAGCGCGGCTACAAGACCGCCAACCTGCCTCTGGTGCCCGGCATCGATCTGCCCGAGGCGCTGATCCAGCCGCACACCGCCTTCGTCGTCGGGCTGGTGGCGGCGCCCGAGCGTATCGCCGAGATCCGCCGCAACCGCGTGCAACTGCTGGCGGACCGCAATCTCGACGAGTACGTGGACCGCACGCAGATCGCCAACGAGATCGCCTACTCGCGCCGTCTGTGCGCCCGTCACGGCTGGCCGGTCATCGACGTGACGCGCCGCTCCATCGAGGAGACCGCCGCCACCATCATCCGGCTGTTGCACGATCGCGAGGAAACGGCCGAGCCCCCGCAGGAGACGGGCAATGGCTGAGCGCCCTGCGCGGGAGCTGGTCCTGGCCTCGACCAGCACTTTCCGCCGCCGCATGCTCGAAGCCGCCGGTGTGACGTTCCGGGTCGTGCCGCCGGAGGTCGATGAAGCCGCCATCAAGCAGCGTCTCGTGTCCGCAAGCGCAAAACCTGTTCCGCCGCCGGCCGTCGCCGAGGCCCTGGCGCGCGCCAAGGCCGAGGCCGTCAGCACCCGCCTTCCCGAAGCCCTGGTGATGGGCGCCGATCAGGTGCTGGCGCTGGGCGACGAGCTGCTGGGCAAGCCCAAGGACCTGTCCGATGCGCGCCGGCAGCTCGAGCGCCTGCGCGGCAAGACGCACAACCTCTTCTCCGCGGCGGCGCTGGCTCAGGGCGGGAAATGCCTGTGGGCCCATGTCGACACGGCGACCCTTGCCATGCGCCCATTCTCCGACCGATTCCTCGAACGCTACCTCGCCGAGCAGGGCGAGAGCCTTTGCCGCATGGTCGGCGCCTACGAGATCGAGGGACGCGGCATCCAGCTGTTCGAGCGGGTCGAGGGCGACACCTTCGCCATCGTCGGCCTCCCCCTGCTGCCACTGCTGGCCGAGCTCAGGGCGCGTGGAGCGATCGCGTCATGATCCGGGCCTGTGTCATCGGCTGGCCCGTCGCCCATTCGCGCTCGCCGCTGATTCACGGCCATTGGCTGAAGACCTATGGCATCGCTGGCAGCTACACCAAGCATCCGGTGCGGCCCGAGGACGCCGCCACCTTCCTGCGCACCATGGGCGAGCAGGGCTTCGCCGGGTGCAATGTCACGCTGCCCCACAAGGAGGCGGCCTATGCGGTTGCGGAGAAAAAACAGGCTGCCGCGCGCGCCATGGGCGCCGCCAACACGCTCTGGTTCGAGAACGGCCGGCTGGTGGCGGACAACACCGACAGCATCGCCTTCATGAGCCATTTGCGTGCCTCGGTGCCCGGCCTGGATCTGAAAAACCGTCTCGTCGCGCTGCTGGGCGCCGGTGGCGCGGCGCGGGCCTTGATCTTCGCCTTCCTCGAAGCCGGCGCTGCGGAGGTGCGCATCTTCAATCGCACGCGCGAGCGCGCCGTCGCCGTCGCCCGGCACTTCGGCGCCGTCGTCAAGCCTCATGACTGGGGCCGGCGCGTCGAGGGCTCGCGCGAGGCGGCGCTCCTCGTCAATGCCACCTCGCTCGGGATGCAAGGTGCTGGCGACCTGGACATGGATGTTTCGCGGCTCGATGCCAAGTGCGTCGTCGCCGACATTGTCTACGTGCCGCTGGTGACGCCACTGCTCGCCGCTGCCACGGCGCGCGGGCTTGCCACCGTCGATGGCCTCGGCATGTTCCTGCATCAGGCGGTGCCGGGTTTCGAGAAATGGTTCGGCGTGCGTCCTGCCGTCACCGACGAGCTGCGCGCCCTGGTCGTCGCCGACATCGAGGGGCATTGATGCTGGTCGTTGCGCTCACCGGCTCCATCGGCATGGGAAAGACGGCTGTGGCCGCGCGCCTGCGCCAGCTCGGCATCGCGGTATTCGATGCCGACGCGCAAGTGCACGCGCTCTACGAGGGCGCCGCCGTTGCCCCGATCGAGGCGGCATTTCCAGGGACGACCGCGGCCGGCCGTGTCGACCGTGAGAAGCTCAGCAAGGCATTGCTGGATAAGCCCGAAGATTTTGCCCGGCTCGAAGCCATCGTCCACCCCCTGGTGCTGGCGGCCGAGCGCCAATTCCTGAGATCCGAGGCAGCCAAAGGCGCCAAAATGGCGGTGCTGGAGATCCCGCTTCTGTTCGAAACTGGTGGGAACATTCGCGTCGATGCCGTGATCGTGGCCAGCGCGCCCGCCGATGCGCAGCGCCAACGCGTCCTCGGCCGGCCGGGCATGAGCCCGCAGAAGCTCGAGCAGATGCTGGCGCGGCAGGTGCCCGATGACGAAAAGCGCGCGCGGGCCGATTTCGTTGTGGACACCGGCGGCACGTTCGCCGAGAGCGAGGCTCAGGTCGATAGAATCGTCGAATCACTGCAGGATCGACCAGGCACCGCGTTCGCCAAGCACTGGTCTTAGGGCGTGCTGCACGGGGTTCCACCCTCCCCTCGACGGGCCCGCAGGGGGGAGGGGAATCCGGTTGGCGTCTGTTGCTTGCGTCGAAGTGCTCGCGTAACGGCTCTGGGGACAGGGAATGCTGCGCGAGATCGTCATCGATACGGAAACGACGGGCCTCGACTGCGCCAACGGCGACCGGCTGATCGAGGTCGGCTGCATCGAGATCGTCAACCGCATCCCCACCGGCCGCGAGTTCCATCGCTATCTCAATCCCGAGCGCGACATCCACCGCGATGCGATCGCCGTGCACGGCCTCACCCCGGAGTTCCTCAAGGACAAGCCGCTGTTCAAGGCGATTGCCGGCGAGTTCCTCGACTTCATCGGCGAAGCGCCGCTCGTCATGCACAACGCCAGCTTCGATGTCGGCTTCCTCAACGCCGAGCTCGCCCGCGTGGCGCTGCCGTCTCTGGCTTCCGAACGCGTGGTGGACACCCTCTTATTGGCGCGCCGCCGCCATCCCGCCGGCCCCAACAGCCTCGATGCCCTGTGCAAGCGCTATGGCATCGACATTTCGGTGCGCACCAAGCACGGCGCCCTGGTCGACGCCATGCTGCTCGCCGGCGTCTACGTCGAGCTCCTGGGCGAGCGGCAGGCGACGCTGGGCCTGGCGGGCAAAGGAGCGGCACAGTCCGGCGCCCAGATGCGCACGCGCGCCGCCAAGCCGCGCCCGAGCCCGCTCCCGTCGACGCTGACGCAAGAAGCCGAGCACGCCCACGCCGAGTTCGTCAAGACGCTCGGGCCCAACGCGCTCTGGCTGCAGTTCGCGGCCGAGGGGTGAGCCCGGTAACCCCGGTAACCCCCCGCCTCAATTCACGGCCGGCTGCGGCTTGGTACCCGCTGCAAGCTCCTGCTGGCGCTTCATGAAGAGGCCGGCGAAATCGATCGGATCGAGCAGCAGCGGCGGGAAGCCGCCTTCGCGCGTCAGGTCGGCGACGAGCCGCCGCAGGAACGGGAACAGCAGCAACGGGCAGTTGATGAGCAGGAACGGCTCGAGCGCCTGGTCGGGCAGGTTCGTCACCTCGAACATGCCGGCGTAGACGAGCTCGAGGTCGTAGATCACCCCGGCCTTGTTGGTGGCCTCGGCCTTGAACTGAATGGCGCTCTCGAAGACCTTGTCCGAGACCTTGTTGGCGTTGACGTGCACCTCCACGCGCAGCTGGGGCTGGTCGCCCGGCCCGCCGATCAGCTTGCGCACGTTCGGGCTTTCGAACGAGAGGTCCTTGATGTATTGACCGACCACGTGCACCTGAGCTTGCGTAGTCTGGCCGACCGGGGGATTGCCGGCGCTGCCATTACCGGAGTCTGCGGGCTCGGCCATCGATTGGTCCTTTCCTGGCGGGTTCCCTCGTGGGGAGGGGTTAGGGGTGGGGGGAATCCCTCCCGCTGATGTTCTGCGATCCCCCCTCCCTGTCCCTCCCCCACAAGGGGGGAGGGAAAGGGACGAGGAGGCCTGTTGACGGCTGGCTAGCACGGCCGCGTTGCGTGCGGCAACGTCGAGCTGGGTCGTGGTTAGAATGCGCCGCCTCTCAGCGCTTGGTGGCCTGCGGGTCGGCCGGCTTCTCGCCCAGGCGCTCGAACTCGCCCTCGATGATAGGCCCGGTGCCCTGATGGGCCGGCGACGGACGCGAGCGCTCGCTGGCGGCCTCGCCCTCGGCGCCGACCGTTGCCGCATCCAGGCCGCTTCGCTCGAGCATACGGCCCACCGTCCAGCGCGCCAGCACGCGTCGCAAAGGCGGGATCAGCAGCAGGAGGGCGATGAAATCCGTAATGAACCCCGGCGTGATCAGCAGCATGCCGGCCATCATCAGGAAAGCGCCGTCGAGGGCGTCGGCCACCGGCGGCCGGCCTTGCTCGACCGCTTGCGTGGCCCGGCGCAGCGCGCCGCGGCTCTGACGCGACAGGACGAAGGCCCCCAAAACCCCCGCACCCACCACCATGGCGAACGTCGCCCAGAAACCGACCACTTGCCCGGTCTTGATGAGCAGGGCCAGCTCCGAGAGCGGAAGTGCGACGAGAATAAGGCCGAGGCTCAAGCGAAACATGGGCACTTTTCCCGCGTTCAAGCCCCAAGATAAACAAACCCATGCGGGTTGGCTTGCGCTTTGCAATGCCGTAAGATTTGCATTGCGGCGCCGGCAATGCCTTGACGCCCTCTTGCGCGTTGGTTTTTGCTGGCCCGGCGACCTACATGCGACAGCCAGAGGCTCTTGCTCGAAAGCACGGCGATGGATGGCAGGATCGACCTAACCACCCTACTGTTTCTCGTTTTGGCGGTTGTGATCTTTCTGAAGTTGCGCAGCGTGCTGGGCCGTCGCACCGGTCACGAGCAGACCCGCTACGAGCGCTTGAAGGCCCAGCAGGAAGCAAGCCAGCGCAACGGCAAGCTGGTCGGACAGGACAAGGTCATAACGCTGCCCCGGCGCGAGCGGGACGATGTGGAGCCGCGACCTGTCGCGGAAGGAGCGCAGCAGGTGCGCACCGACGTCGAGGAGCGGGCCAAAGGCATGGCGGCCGGCAACGGCGGCCTTGCCGAGAGCCTGATCGGGATCATCCGCGCCGATTCGAGCTTCGATCCCGACCAGTTCCTCAAGGGTGCGCGGGCGGCCTATGAGATCATCGTCACGGCCTTCGCCGAGGGCAACCGCAAGACCTTGAAGGATCTCCTTGGCCGCGAGGTCTACGAGGGCTTCGCCGGCGCGATTGGCGAGCGCGAAAGCCGCAGCGAGCAGATCGACCAGAGCTTCGTCGGCATCAGGTCGGCGGATATCGTCGAGGCCGAGCTGAAGAACGGCCTGGCGCAGCTGAGCGTGAAGTTCGTGAGCGAGCTGATCTCGGCCACGCGCGACAAGGCGGGCGAGGTGATTGCTGGCGATCCCAAGCGGATCAAGGAGGTGACCGACATCTGGACGTTCGCGCGCGAGCTCGCCTCGCGCAATCCCAACTGGAAGCTCGTCGCCACCCAGGCCGCAAACTAGCCGCGGGGCGCTTCGCGGATAGCGACGTTTTGCACAACGGGGGAGCCGGAGTGTTGTCGTGCGTTGCGTTTCGGTGCGTTGCCATGGCGGCGGCGGCCGCGGTAATCGTCAGCGTCATCTCCGTCGGCGAGGCGAACTCCCCGCCGAAACAGCCGGGGCCGGGCATGAAGGCCGCCATCTCCTTTAAGCCTCTGACGTTCGCGCAGGTGCCCGCCTGGGAGCAGGACGATCACGCGGCCGCGTTCAAGGCATTCCTGAAATCGTGCGAGCGCGTGCTGGCCTCAGCGCGTGAGCGCGGCGCCGACAAGCCCGCTCCGCCGTCGTCCCAGCTCGTCACCGCCTGCAACGTCGCCGCGCGGGCCACAGGGTCCGTCAACAAGGCTGGCGCCAAATTCTTCTTCGAGACGTTCTTCACCCCGAATGCGGTGTCGCACAACGGCTCCCAAGGGCTTCTCACCGGCTACTACGAGCCGGTCCTGCAGGGCTCGCGCACGCCCCAGGGCGCCTTCCAGACTCCGATCTACAAGCGTCCGCCGGATCTGGTGAACCTCGTCGACGAGACGCAGCGCGGCGCCGTCGGCTCGGCGCTGACGCATGCGCGCAAGACCGACAAGGGCGTCGAGCCCTACGCCACCCGCGCCCAGATCGAGCAAGGCGCGCTCAAGGGCAAGAACCTGGAGCTGCTCTACCTGACCGACCCGGTCGAGGTGTTCTTCATGCAGATCCAGGGCTCGGGCCGCGTGAAGCTCACCGACGGCACCACCGTGCGCGTGCACTACGACGGCAAGAACGGCCATCCCTACTCCTCGATCGGCCGCTACCTGATCGAGAAGGGCCTGCTGGCCGCCGACAGGGTGTCGATGGACGCGCTCAAGAAATGGCTCAAGATCGAGCCGGAGCGCGGCAAGGAGGTCATGTGGCAGAACGCCTCCTTCGTGTTCTTCCGCGAGCTCAAGGGCGCCGAGGCCAAGGGCCCGCTCGGCGCCATGAACGCAGCGCTCACGCCGGGACGCAGCCTGGCCGTGGACACGAGCTATCACGCGCTGGGCCTGCCCATCTATGTCAGCGCTGCCGGCATGACTCACGTCGACAAGGCGGCGGCCGGGGCCTTCAATCGGCTGATGGTGGCCCAGGACGTGGGCTCGGCGATCAAAGGTCCCGAGCGCGGCGACATCTACTTCGGCTCCGGCGATGCGGCGGGACGGCTCGCCGGCGTGACCAAACACCCCGGCAAGTTCATCGTGCTGTTGCCGAACGATCGGCCGACCACGGCCGACGCGGCGCCGGGCAGAGTGGCCGCCGCCAAGGCGCGGCAATGAGCAAGGCTCGGGGGGCTGGCCGCGGGGGCCGGGCCATCGACCCCGGCGAAGCCGACCTCTGGTCACGCGCCACGCGCACGATCGATCCCGTCAAGGTCAAGCCACGCGTCCCCGCCACTGAAACGCCGGCGGCCAGGCGCGAGGCCGCGCCGGCGAAAGCAAAGCCCAAGCCGGAGCCGAGAGCGGCGAAGGCTGAGCGCATCGCGCCGGCCAAGTCCGCCCGGAAGACTGCGCCGGCCGCGCCGCCGCTGGCCGACCTCGACCGCCGCAAGGTCCGCCAGATCGCCTCGGGCAGGATCGAGATCGACGCCAAGATCGATCTGCACGGGGAGCGTCAGCGCGACGCCCGCTCGCGCCTGCGCGGGTTCCTGCTCGATGCCCAGGCTCGCGGCTGCCGGACCGTGCTGGTCGTCACCGGCAAGGGCGGCAACGATGCGCCGGATCGGCTGGCCGGGCTGATGGGCGAGGCGCAGCGCGGCGTGCTTCGCCGCAACGTGCCGCTCTGGCTGGCGGAGCCGGACCTGCGCGCCATTGTGCTCGGCTACACCGAGGCCACCACCCGCCACGGCGGCGCCGGCGCGCTCTACGTGCAGCTGCGCAAGGCGGCACGGGGTTAGGCCGCGGCCCGCCCGGCGGCATGGATTTGTCTACGGACCGTATTGCGGTCGGCAAAATGAGCAGCGCTATGGAGCCTGCCGCCCGACCTTCCGTCCAGCCATCGGCGGCGGCTTGCCCTCCGGCCCGCCCTCACCGATCGGGCGCGCAGGGAACCGGCCGAGGCACCGCACCCGATCGTACATGACGATGGCGCCGGCCATGGCGAGGTTCACGCAGAAGCTCGAGGGAATCCGCACTACCCAGTCGCAGCGCGCCAGCAGCTCCGGCGACAGCGAGCCGCGCTCGGGACCCAGCACGTAGGCCGCGCGCGCCGGGTGGCGGAAGCTCGGCAGGTCGATCGCCTCCTCCAGCAGCTCGACGCCGACCAGCCGGCAGCCCTGCGGCAGCGCCATCGCCTCCACGCGCTCCCAGTCGAAGTGGGGCAGGTGCTGCGCGCCCTTGGAGGTGTCGGCGCGCGCTTCCAGCGCCTGGTAGGTGGCCCCGATCGTGAAGGTGAAGCTGGCGCCGAACCCGTGTGCGGAGCGCATCAGGTTGCCGAGGTTCAGTGCCTTGGAAATCCGCTCCGCACCGATGGCGAAATAGCCGCGCGGCAGCGCGGGCAGTATTGGCTGGTCCATGGGCTCGCCTCGCTGGTGCCGGTGTAGGCCGGCGCGGCGTGCCGGACAAGCTTGCCGCTCGCGGGCTTGACGGTTCCAGAGCCTTTACCTCGGCGTTGGCCGCCACTAGTGTCGGCTCGTCTCGCGCCCGCGCGTGATCGGGCAGGGTCGTTGTTTTCGCGTTGATGTGAGGGAGAGGACATGCAGCTCGGAAAGGACATCGCAGCCGTCGTCACCGGCGGCGCGTCGGGCCTCGGCGGGGCGACAGCGAGGGCGCTGGCGGGGAAGGGCGTGAGGGTCGCGATCTTGGACCTCAATGCGGAGGCCGGCGAGAAGCTCGCCAAGGACATCGGCGGCCTGTTCGCCAAGTGCGATGTGACGAGCGAGCAAAGCGTCGACGGCGCGCTGGCGGCGGCGCGCAAGGCGCACGGCCAGGAGCGCATCCTCGTCAACTGCGCCGGCATCGGCGTGGCCAAGCGCATCTCGCGGCGCGTCAAGGAAACCAACGCGATCGAGCCGCACGACCTCGCCACCTTCACCAAGGTGATCCAGGTCAACCTCATCGGCACCTTCCTGATGATGACCAAGTCGGCCATCGGCATGCAGGCGACCAAGCCCGTCAACGACGACGGCGAGCGCGGCGTGATGATCTGCACCTCCTCGGTCGCCGCCCAGGACGGCCAGATCGGCCAGGTCGCCTACTCCGCCTCCAAGGGCGGGGTCGCCTCGATGACGCTGCCGGTGGCCCGCGATCTCTCCCGCGACGGCATCCGCGTGGTCACCATCATGCCGGGGCTGTTCCTGACGCCGATGTTCGCCGGCCTTTCCGAGGAGGCGCAGAAGTCGCTGGCGGCCTCCGTGCCGTTCCCCTCGCGGCTCGGCAAGCCCGAGGAGTACGCCGCGCTCGCGCTGCATATTTGCGAGAACGTCATGATCAACGGCGAGTGCATCCGCCTCGACGGCTCGCTCAGGATGGCACCGCGCTAGGGGTTTCGATTGAAGCGCGATCGGCCGCGTCGCAAGTGGACCTGGCACGGTCGATCTACGCCTGAAAGGGGACGATGTACCGGCCGGCCCGCACGGTACAAACGCGCCGGATTCGGAAGCGGCCACTATTTCCAGATCGTGTTCTGCTCACCTTCCGGCGCAATGTCGATCACCAGCAATTTCACGGAGGTCGCCCCGA
>DATEVP010000351.1:0-2955 GCA_035258465.1 Hyphomicrobiaceae bacterium | reverse complement strand
GCGAGCTTCCAGGAGGGCGTCGAGAAGATATCGGACCTCGAGCCCGGCATGCAGCTCGAGGGCGTCGTCACCAACGTGGCGGCCTTCGGCGCCTTCGTCGATGTCGGCGTGCATCAGGACGGGCTGGTGCACATCTCGGAGCTGTCGGACCGGTTCGTGAAGGACCCGCGAGAGGTGGTGAAGGCGGGCGACGTGGTCAAGGTGCGCGTCAAGGATGTCGACGTGGCCAGGAAGCGCATCGCGCTGACCATGAAGTCGGGCGCCATCGATCGCTCCGTCGGCCCGCGCCCGGCAAATGCGCCGGCGGCGCCGCCGCGAGCCGCAGTCGCAAGACCTAGCCAAGCCTCGCAGCAGCCGCCCGCCGAGAGCGCACTGGCCGCCGCGCTGCGCCGTGCGCAGGAACGCAAGTAACCGCCACCATGACCACAAATGCGGTCAGCACCTCAAACCGCGTGGTCGTCGGCATTCTTTTCATGTGCGCGGCAGGCTCGCTGTTTCCTGTCATGAACGGTCTCGTGCAGGTACTGAGCCCCCGCTACAGCACCGAGCAGCTGGTCTGGGCGCGCGTGACCTCGCACTTTCTGTTCATTCTGGCGCTGTTCGGCTCGACGTTCGGCGTCGGCGTCCTGCGCACCAAACAGCTCAAGTGGCAGATCGGCCGCTCGATGGTCCTCTTGATGTCGACCGCCATGTTCTTCAGCGGCGTGAAATATCTGCCGCTCGCCAAGGCCTCCGCGATCAGCTTCGCCGCGCCGTTCATCGTCTGTCTGCTTGCGTGGCCAATGCTGGGGGAGCGCGTCAGCCCCGCCCGAATTGCGGCAGTGGCAGTTGGTTTTCTCGGTGTGCTGTTCGTCATCAGGCCGGGCGGTGAAATATTCCAGTGGGCCTCGCTGCTCATCCTCGGCAGCGCCGCTTGCTATGCGCTCTATCAAATCGTTACGCGCCGTCTGGCCGGCCACGACTTGCCGGAAACCTCCGCGATCTACAGCGCTGTTGTCGGCACCGTGGTCATGTCGCTGCTGGTGCCGTTCTTCTGGACAATGCCGCTGTCCTGGGCCGACGCCGGCTTGATGTTCTCGCTCGGCATCATCGGCGGCCTTGGGCATTACTGCGTGGCGCGGGCCATGGTGTATGCGCCTGCCAACATCATCGCGCCGTTTGCCTACTGGCAGATGATCGGCGCCGTGATCGTCGGCTATGTCATCACCGGCCTGCTGCCGGATCTCTCCACGTGGATCGGCGCCGGCGTCATCATCGGCGCGGGACTGTACATCGCCTGGTGCGAAACCGGTCGGCGCGGCTTGGTGCGAACAAAACCGGCGTGACGATCCGAATTCCAGCCGAGGCTGCTCCGTCTTCGCCGGCGCAAGACGGCCGGACTGGCTACCGCGCCGGGACCGGGAACTCGGTGCCGCCATAGTCGGCTTCCGCAGGAATTAGGAGTTTGCGGCCGGCCGCCGTGCGCTCCATTCTCGGCATCACGGTGACGATCGGGGCCGAGCGGGTCTTGTCGACCGTCTCGGCCACGGTGCGATAGCGA
Source organism: Hyphomicrobiaceae bacterium (assembly GCA_035258465.1). GTDB lineage: Bacteria > Pseudomonadota > Alphaproteobacteria > Rhizobiales > Hyphomicrobiaceae > AWTP1-13. The sequence continues at coordinate 1,415 of DATEVP010000351.1, read as the reverse complement.
GCCAGCTTCTGCAGGTTCAGCTGCGTGGCAAAAACCAAGGTGCGTTTGCCCGCTTCGGCGTCGCGCAGGGCTTGCTCCGGCGCCACCCAGACGCCTTCGACCGATTCGCCACCATCATGAGCGCCGACCTGGTCGATCGGCGCCGCCACCACGAAGAAGTGCGTGTCGAAGCGCTTGGGCACCGACTCGGGCGTGATCCAGTGCGCGAAGGGCACCATGAGGTCCATGGCGAGCACGAGGCCTTCACCTCGGACGACATTGAGGAACGTCGTGCGGCTCTGGACCAGGCCCTCGCGATGCTCATCGACCATCCGATGCGCTTCCTCGGCCGACACGACGGCCTGGCTGCCGCGCCGGCGCGCCAACATCAGGCCCGCTTCCTCGAAGGTCTCGCGCGCGGCGGCAACGACAAGGGCTCGATCCGAAGCGCTGCCCGCGAAGGGAGCAAACTCGGCCCACGCCTCGACGGAATCTTGCGGGTCGACCTTGCCGCCGGGAAAGACCAAGGCGCCCGAGGCGAAATCGATTTCGTGGTGGCGGACGACCATGAAGGTCTCGATGCCCTCGCGGCCATCGCGCAGGATGATCGCGGTCGCCGATGGGCGAGCAATGACCGGGCTCGAGGCGGGGTTGCTCATTCAGGCCGTTCCTTTGGCCCCCTGGGCAGCGGGAACTCATCGAGGAATTTCTTGTAGTCGTCCTCAACGTCGATCTGCAACGCCCCCAGCACGCGCACCACGGCGTTGTAGAAGCCGATGGTGACGAGGAGATCGACGATGAGCTCCTCGTCGAGGCCCTGGCGCAGGGCGGCAAAGGTCGCGTCCAAAAGGCCGAGATTTTCGGTCATCTCCTTCGAGGCCCGCACGACGGCCTTGGCCAGCGGATCGAGCTTGCTGTTGCGCCCTTCGCCTTCCTCCATCAAGGCGCGGATGTCCTCGTCCTTAACGCCGAACCTGCGCGCGATCTCGACGTGGTGCGACCACTCGTAGGGCTGACGCGTGGCGTAGCCGACCATGAGGATGGCAAGCTCGCTCAGACGCTGATCCAGCTTGCTGTCGAAGCGGATGTAGCTGGCGAGCGTGCCGAACGCATTGAGGCCCTTGGGGCTGTTTGCCAGCGCCTTGTAGATGTTGCCCTTGCGCACCATCAGCCTCTGGTTCTCAGGCGTGAGCGCAAGCTCATCGAGGTCGAGATAGGGCAGGCGGGCCATCGGCGGTCTCTCCCGTCGGGTTCGTTGCTCGAGGTCGAAGCGGATCTATTGGTTGTCTCGGGCCGGCGCCTGCAGCGTGACGCCGCCATCGACCACCAGGGTTTGGCCGGTGATGTAGCGCGCGTGGTCCGACAAGAGAAAGCGTACGGCGTGGCCGATGTCCCAACCGGTGCCCTCGATGCCGAGCGCCGAAGCCTTGCGGCGC
>DATEVP010000350.1:0-6579 GCA_035258465.1 Hyphomicrobiaceae bacterium | reverse complement strand
GATTGCTGTATGTCGAGGGGTCGCGCCAGGCCGAAACGGGCAAGGGCCAGGCGCGAATGTAGACCTCTGTATCGAGCAGAATCTTGAATGTAACCTCTACCAGCCGCTTCTTCTCTTCCAGGAATCCCCAATCACCGTCGGCCAAAATCACCGCCACATCCGCGTCGACCGAGATTTCATCGTCGTCCCCGCTCTCATCAAAGAGATAATCGAAGACGTAGAGGCCCAGCAGGCGTTCGCCGTATAACTTCTGAGCATCGGCCGAGAAGCGGCCGAGCACGTTTCTTTGTCGGGAGTTCATCGCTTCACCTCCCACGTGGTGACGATCTCGCCCGTGGCGGGGTCCTTGGAGTCCTTGAGCTGGATGCCCATGGCGGAGAGCTCCTCGCGGATGCGGTCGGCCTCCTTGAAGTTCTTGGCTCTGCGCGCGGCGGAGCGGGCAGCGATCCTCGCCTCGATCGTCTTTTCGTCGATCTCCAGCTCGGCAGGCCGCCATGCCTTCCAGGCTTCGGCGGTCGATTGCAGCAAGCCCATCAAGCGCGCCGACGCCTTGAGGCAAGCCGCGGCAGGTTTGGACCCCTTTGCGGCTTCAGAGCGCAGTGCATGCAGTGCGGCCATCGCCTGCGGCGTGTTGAGATCGTCTTCGAGTGCCTCGAGCACGTCGGCGCAGAGCGGTGCGCCGTCGCCCGCGTCAGCGGTGAGCTCGTACCAGTGGTCGAGTGTGCGACGGGCCTCCTGCAGACCCTTGTCGCTGAAATTCATCGGTTGCCGATACTGACTGGCCAGTATCGCCAGTTTGATTGCCTCGCCCGGCCACTCCTGCAACAGCTCCTGGATCGTGACGAAGTTCCCGAGGCTCTTGGACATCTTCTCGCCCTCGACCTGAAGGAAGCCGTTGTGCATCCACACGTTGGCCATCGCCGGCGTGCCGTGTGCGCAGCGCGACTGCGCGATCTCGTTCTCGTGGTGGGGGAAGACGAGGTCGATGCCGCCGCCGTGGATGTCGAAGACGTGCGGCCGCGCCAGCCCCGCCGCCGAGAGGTGCGGCCGCGCGGCGTCCCATAGCCACTTGTCGGCCATGGCCGAGCACTCGATGTGCCACCCCGGCCGGCCCTTGGCGGCAATCCCGCTGGGCGAATCCCACGCCGGCTCGCCGGGCTTGGAGGGCTTCCACAGCACGAAGTCCATGGGGCCCTTCTTGTAGGGTGCCACGTCCACGCGCGCGCCGGCCTCCATCTCCTCCAAGGAGCGATTGGCCAGCCGCCCATAGTCCGGCATCGATGTGACGTCGAACAGCACGTGATGCTGGGCCACGTAGGCATGCTTGCTGGCGACCAGCGTCTCGATCAGCGCGCGCATCTCGGCGATGTGCTCGGTGGCGCGAGGCTCGACGAAGACGGGAGGCTCGCCCGGCTTGTTCACGTCCTCGGGCGTCAGCACGCCAAGGGCGCGAATATCCTCGTGAAACTGCCTCTCCGTCTGGGTCGTGACCTTGCGGATCGCCTCGTTCAGCGGAAGTTGTGGATATCCCTCCGCCGCACGCACAATTATCTTGTCATCGACATCGGTGATGTTGCGGGCGTAGGTGACGTGGTCGGGCCCGTAGAGGTGCCGCAGCAGCCGGAACAGCACGTCGAAGACGATGACGGGCCGCGCGTTGCCGATGTGGGCGTAGTCATAGACCGTCGGCCCGCACACGTACATGCGCACGTTTGCTGGGTCTATCGGCCGGAACGGCTCCTTCTTGCGCGTCAGCGTATTGTAGAGCGTGAGCGTCACGGGTCCCCTCGCCGCTGGCGGGGCGTTTCTCTGTCACGGGAGGGGCAAAGAAGCGGCCGCGCGCCAGCTTGTGGCTAGCTCGTTGCAATAATGCCGCACTGAATGTTTACGGCGCGTATCCGCATCTTGGACATGGCCGCCTTATCGGCGGTTTCCCCTGCCTGGTCAAGTCGATGCGGAGCCCTCTGCTGTATTTCCCGTACATTGACCGGGCGCCGCAACAACCCCATAATTCGTTGAGAACAATCGTAGTAATGCGGCGGGAGCACAGCCGGGACGGGGTCTCAGGTTGTCGATGGCAATGAGCACACGAAAGAAGTCGCGAAGCGCCCGAGCCTTGGTCCTCGCCGGCTGCGCGGCGGCCGCGCTCTCCCTGTCTTTCGCGGACGCGCTGGCGCAGGGCTGGGGCTGGTGGCCCTGGTCGCAGCCGCAGCAACGCCCCATGCCGCAGGAGCCAGTCTATCGGCCGCCGTCAGGGCAGTTCCCGCCCGGCCAGCCCCCGCCCCCCGGGCAGGTGCCAGGTTATGGCCAGCCTCAAGGCTACGGCCAGCGCATGAGCAATCTCTGTCTGCAGCTCGAGCAGCGGCTGGTGGGCGAGACGCAGGGCGGCAATCAGGGCCGCGAGCTGCTGCCCAAGATCGAGAGCGACATGCGCCAGCTCGAGCGCGCCCATCAGTCGGCGCAACTGCAGCTCGACCGCAGCAACTGCTGGGACCAGTTCCTGTTCTCCAAGACGCTGCGGCGCTCGCCCCAGTGCATCGACCTCAACTCTCAGGTCGAGAATGCGCGCCGGCGGCTGGCCGAGCTCGACGCCCAGCGCCGGCAGATCATGGGCACGCGCGACCGTTCCTATCAGGACGACATCATCCGCGAGCTGGCGCGCAACGGCTGCGGCCCGCAGTACGTGCAGGAAGCCCGCCGGCGGGATGCCGCGCGCAACCCGCTGTCCATGCTGTTTGGCGGGGAAGAGAGCGACGCGCCGCGGGGCGCGCCCACCCAGTTCGGCAATCTGCCCTTTGCCACCTACCGCACACTGTGCGTGCGGCTGTGCGACGGCTACTACTTCCCGGTCAGCTTCTCCACGCTGCCCAACCACTTCCAGCGCGACTCCGAGCAGTGCCAGTCGCAATGCGCCGCGCCCGCCGAGCTCTATTACCACCAGAACCCCGGCGGGGCCGTCGAGCAGATGGTGTCGGCCTCCTCCCAGCAGCCTTACACGACGCTGAAGTCGGCCTGGCGCTACCGCAAGGAGTACGTGCAGGGCTGCTCGTGCAAGGCCGCCGAGTACCAGCCGCAGCAGCCGGGCGAGAAGAAGGCCGAGGCTCCGGCCGCGACGACGGGCCCGCCCAGCGCAACCGCACGCCTCAACACCCGCTAGGGGAGCTCGCGTCGAAGACTGAGATCTCGGGCAGAGCGCCGACCGCCGGCCGGTGCAAGACCCCGGTGAAATGTAACGAGTACCGCGTATGATGCGCAGTTCCGCCATGGCCGCCTCCAGTCTGCTCAGCGACAAGCTGCAGGTGCGGCCGATCGGCCTCGACGACCACGCCGACGTGCGCTACCTGCATGCGCAATCGCTCAGCGCGCAGACGCTCGACGTCCTGACCGACGAGGAGGTGGCGGCCTTCAAGGCGCTGGTCTACTCGCCGGCCTACGCCGACCTGCTGATGCAGGAGGAGGTCTACGGCGCCTGGCTGGACCGGGACCTGGTGGGGACCGTCTCGTGGCATGCGATCGGCGACGACGGCCAGAGCGCCGGCATCGGCCCGGTCTTCGTCCGCTACGCGCGGCTCGGCATCGGCCGCCGCCTGCTGGCCGAGGCGGAAGCGCGCGCCCACCAGTCGGGCTTCGACAAGTTCGCCGGCTGGGCGACCGCCAATGCGGTGCCGTTCTTCGAGCGGCTCGGCTACAGGATCGTCTCGCGCGGGGTGAAGTCGCTGTCGCCCGCGTGCGCGCTCCCCGTCGCCTTCCTGCGCAAGGAGCTCGTCGTCGCCTGAGGGCTGCGACGCCTTCGATGCGCTGTTGCAGAACCTCTGCCGCCTGCGCGGCGAGGCCGATGGCGCCAAGCCGGCCGACACCGTCACGGGAGCAATGTCATCGCAACGGCGTCACGCGGCTGCTTCTGCCGCCACGCGGTTCCTGCCCCCGCATTTGGCCTCGTAGAGCTTGACGTCCGCGCGCTCGATGAGCGTTTGTGCCTCGTCGCCCTCGCGCAGCTGTGCGATGCCGAAAGATGCCGTGATTTTACCGATCTGCCGGCCGTTGCCGTTCAACACGAGCTCTTTAGCTTCGAGCTGGCGCCTGACCCGTTCGGTGACCGCCAGTGCTTCGTCGAGCTCGGTCGCGGGTAGAATGATGGCGAATTCCTCGCCACCGTAGCGGGCAACGCCGTCGTGGCTGCCCACGTTGTCCCTGAGCACCGCGGCGAACAGCTTCAGGATCTCATCGCCCACCAGGTGGCCGAAGTCGTCATTGATCTTCTTGAAGTTGTCGAGATCGACCATGACGAGGCACAGGGCGGCTCCGATCTCCCGCGCCTCGGCGATCTCCTTGGCGAGGGTCGCGTCGAAGCCGCGCCGGTTGCTCAGCGAGGTCAGCGGATCTTTCAACCCCGTTTCCTGCGCCTCGGCCAAGTCGGAGCACAGCTCCTCGATCTGCGATTGCGACTGCTCGAGGCGCTCCCTGAGATCGCCTGCCTCATGCTGCATCTTCGCATTCTCGGCGATCAGAAACTTGACGATGATCCCAACCTCCTCGGGCGTGGCGATCTTGGGCAGGTTCTTGCCGGCCTGGGCCAGAGAGACGGAGTATTTTTCGCCGGCCTCGATGTAGGATTGCACCAGCTCCAAGATTGCCGCGGCTTCGCGATCGAGTTGCAGCGCCTTGTTGGCGAAGTCGCCGGGATCTGTCGCAGCAGCAGCAGCCGGCTCTGGGGGGGAAGCCGGTCGAGCTGTCTTCGCGGGCCGATTGAACCACGCGAGGAGGCTCATGCCGACAAAGCTCAGGATGACGAGCCCTATCAGCCAAGCTTCGGGCGAGGCGGCGAACGTGACAAACCCAAGATTGATGCGCGTCATCCGGGGCACCCCCACTCAAGGCTTCGCCCGCGCGGCGTCAACGATACCGACCAAGCCCCCACCCATGGCGGCTCGTAATGTGAACGCGATTGCCTCAAAATCGGTTAATGCACCGGTGGCTGCGCCAGGACGGCTCACCGCTACTTATTTCAGGGTGAACAGCTGGTTTGCGTGCCGGAGGCTCAGGAAGCCCGCTTCAGGAATTGCACCCTCGCCTCGTGCATGAGGCGCGCTTCGCGCCCGAGCCAGATGATGTGGCCACCGAGCTCGAAGGTGCGCAGGATGGCGGTGCGCAACCGTCCCGTGGCCTCTTGCGCGTGGAGAACAGGGACGAAGGGGTCCTTCTCGTCGTGAATGAGGAGGGTCGGGGCCTCGATCTTCGCCCAGTCGCAATACTCGGACTTGGAGAAGAAGATGCTGAGCGCATCGTTGAGCTCGCCGGCCCTGTTGGCGGCATCTTCCCTGAGGATGCGCGCGATCACCGCCTGATAGGCGGGGTCCTGCTTGGCGTCCGCCAGCCGCGCGCCGGCCAGCGCCTTGACCTTGTCCTCGTCGCTGAAGAAGTTCTCGCGCAGCTTGACCAGGAGCCCGAACATGGCCTGGCTCACGCGGTCCCCGACCCAGCCGAACTTCTCGAACGCGGTTGCGTATTCGCCGCGCAAGAGCTCGGGCACGTACTTGACATCGGTCCAGGGCCGGGTGACGCCCGCCTGGATCAATAGCGCCGCGGTCCGCGCCGGATGGCGGCTGGCAAAAGCGAGCGCCGCAGGGGCGCCGCCCGACATGCCGATGACCGCAACGGGCCGCGAGCTCTGCCCCTGAAACTGATCGAGGAGCCGCGCGGCGACGTCGGCGGTGTCCGAGGCCGTGCGCCAGGCGAGCGTCTTGCCGGCCTTTACCCAGTCGAGCGTGGTGCCGGCGTAGCCCGGACGGTGCGGCACGAGCAGGCGAAAGCCGGCGTCGGTGAGCCCGTATTCCAGCGGCAGCACCACGCGATAGTCGTCGCCCCAGCCGTGGAAGTAGAGGACCAACGGCCCGTTTGCGGGGCCGGCCAGCGCGTAGGTGGCTTTCCCGCCTTCGATGGCTGCGGTCGTGACGGGCGGAAGCACGTAGGCCTCGAGCCGCTCCGGGTGCATGAGGCCGCGGGCCTCGCCGCGCGCTTGCCCCGGCGTTCCGGCACCGGCCGCCAAAGTTCCAAGCGCGCCGGCGGCCTTCAGGACGGCCCGTCGGTCGATCACTGCCTACCCTCTCCTGCTGCCGTTGCCAGCCGCGTCCGGCCCCATAGATGGCGCCGGCGCCGAGCCGGTCAAGGGCGACAATCCAGGCCTGAGCGGTAGATGCCTGGAGTTCCGCCTCGTGCATCAACGGCCCGAGCCGCTATAGTCGCGGATCGCGGCAGACCTGGGAGGAAACCGATGGCTGGCGAGATCGAAGCGATCGAGAAAGTCGTGTGGACCTATCTCGACGGGCTCTACGAGGGCGATGCGGCCAAGATCGCCAAAGCGTTCCACGAGGGCAGCCACCTCTATTCCATGCACGAAGGCGGCGTCAGCGACCTGCCACGCGAGAAATGGCTCGACATGGTCAAGGGGCGGCCCTCGCCCAAGGCCAAGGGCCTGAAGCGCACCGACCGTATCGTCTCCATCGACCTGTCGGGGCCGGAGACGGCGTTCGTGAAGCTCGAATGCTCGGTGCACCCGCGCTATTTCACGGACTACCTGAC
>DATEVP010000349.1:0-7239 GCA_035258465.1 Hyphomicrobiaceae bacterium | reverse complement strand
GGGGAGATCCTGGGGCTGATCGGGCCCAACGGCTCCGGCAAGAGCACGATCTTCAATTGCATCGCCGGCATGTACGTGCCGACGGCGGGCTCGATCAGGTTCGGCGGCGAGGAGATCGCAGGGCTGGCGGCCAACCGCGTGTGCCACAAGGGGATTGGGCGGACCTATCAGATCCCGCGCCCCTTTCGCAACCTCACGCTGCTCGAGAACGTCGCGCTGTCGGCGTGGTTCGGCCAACAGGGCAAGACCGATCGCGCTTCCTGCTGGCGCCAGGCCGCGGAGGCGCTGAGCCTTGTCGATCTGCCGGTCGACCCACACACCAAGACCGATGGGCTCGGCGCCGCTGCCCTGAAGAAGCTCGAGCTGGCACGCGCGCTCGCAACCCAGCCCAAGCTCCTGCTGGCCGACGAGAGCCTGAACGGCCTCGACCATGCCGAGATGGAGCAGGCCGCCGAGATGCTGCAGCGGATTCGCGGCGAGAAGGGCATCACCATCGTCTGGGTCGAGCATATCATGGGCGTGCTGATGCGGGTGGTGGACCGCGTGGTGGTGCTCGACCATGGCGAGAAGATCTTCGACGGTGCGCCCAAGGCGGCGCAATCGGACGCCAAGGTGGTCGAGGTCTACCTCGGCGCGGAAGCCGCCTGATGCTGGAGCTGGCGCGCATCGACGCAGGCTATCTGGGATTTCAGGCGCTGTTCGGCGTGTCCATGAACGTCGACGCCGGCGAGGCCGTGGCCGTTATCGGCGCCAATGGCGCCGGCAAGACCACGCTGTTGCGCGTCATCTCCGGTCTCTTGGCGCCGACCGCCGGTGCCATGACGATGCAAGGCGTCGATCTTGTCGCGCTTCCCGCCCACAAGATCATCGAGACAGGCATCGCGCATGTGCCCGAAGGGCGGCGGCTGTTCCCGCGCCTTTCGGTGGAGGACAATCTGCGCATGGGCGCCTACATCCCGGCGGCGCGGGCAAAATTCTCCGAGCGCCTCGACTACGTCTTTACGCTCTTTCCCCGCCTGAAGGAGCGGCGCGGCCAGCTCGCCGGAACCCTGTCGGGTGGCGAGCAGCAGATGTGCGCCATCGCCCGCACGCTGATGAGCGGGCCGAAGCTGGTTCTGCTGGATGAGCCGTCAATGGGCCTCGCCCCTGTCATCGTCGCCCAGGTGTTCGACCTGGTGAGACGCATCCGAGCGGAAGGCTACACCGTGCTGATCGTCGAGCAGAACGTGAGCCAAGTGCTCAAGGTGGTCGACCGCGCCTACCTGCTCGAGGTTGGCCGCATCAAGGCCTCGGGCACGGCGGCAGAATTGAGCGCCAGCGACGAGGTCCGCAGAGCCTACATGGGGCTATGACATGGATTGCCAGCTCGACATCTTTTTCGTGGAGGCACTGATCAACGGCCTGCTGCTCGCCGGCTTGCTGGCCCTGCTGGCCCTTGGCCTGAACCTCGTCTTCGGGGTCATCGACGTCGTTTGGATTTGCTACGCCGAGCTGGTGATGGTGGGCATGTATGGCATCCACCACACGCACAAGGCGGGGGCGCCGTTCCTGCTGGCAGCCCTGGCGGGCATCGTTCTGGTGGCGCTGGCTGGCGCTCTGCTCCACTTCCTGGTGATCCGCCCGGTGCTCGACAGCCCGCCGATCAACCAGCTGCTCGTCACCGGTGGCATGCTTTTCCTCCTGCAGGCAGCCGCCACCATGGCCTTCGGCATCGAATTCAAGAATGTCGGCATCCGCCTCGGCTCGGTCAATGTCGCCGACATGAGCTTCTCGTGGTCGCGCGTTCTGGCTTTTCTGGTGGCGCTCGGCGGCATGCTGGCGCTGTGGCTCTTTCTCAAGCGCACCTATTTGGGCACTGCCATCCGCGCCATTGCTCAGGACCGCCAGATCATGCCCCTGATGGGCGTCGACAGCCGCAGGCTCTATCTCGTCACGTCGGCAATCGGCGGCGGTCTCGCCGGGCTCGCGGCCACGCTCATGGTACTGCAGTACGACATCTATCCTCAGATCGGCCTGCAGTTCGGGCCCCTGATCTTCATGATCTGCGTGCTCGGCGGCCTGGGGAGCATGATCGGCGGGTTCATCGCCGCGTTCATTATCAGCCAGTTCATCGCCGTGGGATCGAGCTGTTTTCACACCGAGTGGGGCTACGCGGTCGCGTTCCTGTTCTTCATGGTGGCGATCTTCATTCGTCCCCAGGGCCTGTTCGGAGCCAAGTCGTGAGCGCGCTCCGCCTCAGTCCAGCAGGCATTGTCGGTCTTGCCGCGGTTGCCGCCCTACCCCTGCTCGTGCGCTTCCTCGCCCCGGGATCGGAGAAATATTACCTCCACCTGCTCATCCAGATCCTGCTCTGGGCATTCATCTACACCGGCTGGTCGCTTATGGGCCGGTTCGGCCTCACCTCGCTCGGCCACGGCGCCTTCACAGGCATCGGTGCTTACGTCACGGTGATGCTGTGGAACTTTGCCGGGCTCACGCCCTGGATCGGTATTCCGATCGCCGTTGCGCTCGCGGCCATCGGTGGCGTGCTCGTCGGCTATCCCTGCTTCCGCTTGCGCATCACGGGGCACTATTTCGCGCTGCTTACCCTCGCCCTGACGGAGTTCGTGCGCCTGTGCATCGTCGGCTTGCGCGATTACACCGGCGGGTCGCTCGGCACCCAGCCGGCGCGCTATGCCAACGGCATCTCGCTCTATGCCGTGCAGTTCGAGCCCGACCGCATGCTCGCCTACTACATCGCCTTCGCGCTCTGGCTGTTCGGCCTCTACGTCTGGCTGCGCGTCGATGCCAGCATGGACCGCTACGCGCTCGATGCGGCGAGCCAGGACGAGGACGCGGCCGCCAGCGTCGGCATCGACGTGACCCGGGAGAAGCTCAAGATCACCGCCCTTTCATCCGCCCTGTGTGCGCTCGGCGGTGCTGTGTTCGCGCAGTATCAAATGTACATCGGCCCTGACACGATCGCCGGGCTCGGCGTCTCCCTCAACATCGTGTTCGCCGTTGTCGCTGGCGGACTGTGGGTGCTGCTTGGACCCACCGTTGGAGCCGTCTTCACCCAGGTGCTGGCGGAAGGCCTGCGGGTCGCCATCCAGGGCTCGGCGACCCTCAAGAGCCTGCTTGGCGGTTCCGCGCTCGCCCTCGACCAGGCCATCTACGGGCTGCTGCTCGTCCTCTTCATCATCTACATGCCGAAAGGCATCCTCGGCACCGCCACCGACTGGTGGCATGGCCGGCGCAAGCCCAGGCCGGCAGCCAAGGTGGCGAGAGCCGCGTAGCCTCGAGCTCGCGCGCCACTGAGAATCAGCTCGCGTAAGCCGCAGTCGCGTCGGAAATCCAGTGCCAAAATGAGCGGGGCAACCACGAACCGGGCTGCGGGGCTGCGGAAAAGTTGGGCGGATTCCCGCCTTCGACAGTTTCGCGGGAATGCGGATGCGCCACCCATTGACGCGGGTGTTCGTGACAATTATGTGAAGGTGCTTGGCGGGGATCGGCTCAGCTCGAGCTGCCCCGGGGCGACGTCGCGCAGGGTCGCGTGTGAATTCGCGGTTTCGGATCTCTTCAAGGGGCAGGTCATGGAACGCTCGAATTACGAACTCGTCCGGTATCCCTCAGGTCAGCTGGTCATCACGCGCAAGGACGCCAAGAACGCCGGCTTCCGCGACATCGTTGGGGTGTTCGCCAGCGAGGCCGAGGCGCTGCGCATGCTCGATCGGCTCAACAGCGGCGAGTTGGTCGCGCAACCGCCGCTGGCATTGGCCGGTTGAAAAGCATCCGCACGGCTAGGTGCGGCCACACGAATCGGTGTTGATCGAAGGCTCTGACCGGCAGGTGATGTCGCGCGTCCTGCGCACAGGTTCGGGGGAGCCATGGCGGCCAACGCCTCACTGCGACAGCCGAGCATCTATCTGCTGGGCGACCATCTCGACGTGGCGCTGGCCATGGGCGAGGATCTGCTGACCGAGAAAGTCGTCCTCGCCGACCCGGTGCGCAAGCTCACCATGGCACGGGTGGTGCGGCAGAACCGCGAGGTCGCCGAGTTCCTGTCGACGGTGCGCACGCTCGAGCTCAGCCTCACGTCACGGCTGATGCAAGCGCGTCGGCGCGCGGGGGAAATCAAGCGGCGCGAGACCCGGCTGAGGCCTCTGATCGCGCTGTTCGCGGCCGGCACGGCGCCGCTCGCCGATGCCGCGGCCGAGCTCGGCGACACCACCACGCGCGATTTCGAGACCGGCGACACCGCCCACGCTTTCCTGCGCAGCCGCCTCCTGATCGCACGCGACGCCGCGGGCCTCGAGGGGCTCACCCAGCTCGCCGTGACCGAGGACTACCTCGTGGCGGGGCGCATCCGGCTTGGCACGCTGCTCGATCTTGTCGCCACTTTTCTCGACACCCTCGATACCTTGTTCGACCTCTACGCCGACCCGGCGGAGACGGAGGCGGGCGGCCTGTCTGTCGAGGCGGCGGAGAGCACCCCTGCCGAATCCAGCCGGGCGACGTAACGGCGAGCAGCGAATCGACGCGCGAAAGAAGCGCCGCGCCTCAATTCTTGCGGGGCAGCCCCTTCTCCTCCACAGGAGCAGAGCGAGCGCGCTTTGATCCGGGAGTTTCACCGCTTCTCCCCGCATGATCACTGTTTATCACGCATCCGCGAACAGGCCTTTTCGCGGCTGCACATCGCCCTATTTGACAATCACGGGCCGCGATCGGCTCGCCTTAGGCAAGACAACCCGAACTGGGAGTACGAACGATGAAGATGATCATCTCAGCCCTTGTCGCCCTGTCGGTGCTCACTGGCGTTGCGGCTTCCGCCAGCGCCTTCGATGCGAAGAGCTTCTACGAGCAGCAGGACCGTCAGGCGGGCGGCAGCAGCCTGTAAGAGCGGTCGCCGATTAATGCGAAAGGCCCGCGAGCCGAGCGCTTGCGGGCCTTTCGCTGTTTGCCGCAGGACACGTGGAGCGCCGATCGCTACGGCACGTAGATCAGAATCTTGAGCTTCAAGAGCTGCGGGAAGAGGCTCTGCAAGCCCTGCCCGAACAGCCAGAGCATGGCGGTGAGCACGATGAGCGCGGGCACGGCCGCGAACACCGCCTTGATGAAAAAGAACATCAGCTTGCCGAACGGTACGTCGACATCGACCACGGTCGCCGCCGGCGCCGGCGCGCGCTGAGCCGCGTCCGCCCGCTCCGCCTCGGCGATCGCCTGCTCGCGGTCCTCCCGTTCACGCGTCTCCCGCTCACGTGCCTCGCGCTCGCGCCGGATCGTGCGCGGCAGATCGTCGTCGATGGTCATCGAGAAACTTGGTTCCGGCATGGTCCGGCGGCTCCCCAAATGGCGGCAGGGCCTGCTCAGGTCATCGGGGAGCCGCCATGGGCCTTGATTGGCCAACGCTGACGCCGATACCTTGGGCTGCCCTCGGGCCGCTGGTGGCGGGACTCTGGGGCAGCAATTTGGCGGTTTCAGGATGGGGACCGGCTCAGCAGGCTCGGTTTGAACGGAAGATGAAACAGTCCGGCCCTGCCAGGAGCCCCGCCCATGACCCTGCCGGGCTTGGCGCCCCGCCCCGGTTTGCCAGCCCCGACGAGGCAAAAGCCGCCGTCCAGGCCTTCGACTTGCGCCGGCTCCCGGCCGCCTACTACGCCAATCCCTATCCCTACTACCACGCGCTGCGCGAGTACGACCCCGTCCACCGGCTGCCCGACGGCGGCTATTTCCTCTCCCGCTATGCCGATTGCGTGGCGGTCTACAAGGACGCGATTGCCTTCTCCTCCGACAAGAAGCGCGAGTTCAAGCCCAAGTACGGCGACGGTCTGCTCTACGAGCACCACACCACGAGTCTGGTGTTCAACGATCCGCCGCTCCACACCCGCGTGCGCCGGATCATCGCCGGTGCCTTCACGCCGCGCGCCATCGCCGACATGGAGCGCTCGGTGGTGCGCCTCGTCGACGACCTCATCGATGCGATCGCCGCCAAGGGCTCGGCCGACCTCATCGCCGATCTCGCGGGTGCCGTGCCGGTGGAGGTGATCGGCAACCTGCTGGCCGTGCCGCGCGAGGAGCGCGGCCCCTTGCGCGCGTGGTCGCTGGCAATCCTCGGCGCGCTCGAGCCGGTCTTGACGGACGAGCAGCGCGAGCGCGGGGAGCGCGCTGTTGCCGCGTTCGTCGCCTACCTCGAGCGCCTGGTCGCCGACCGGCGCCAGCATCCGGGCGACCCCGAGCGCGACGTGCTGACGCGGCTGATCCAGGGCGAGCAGGACGGCGAGCGCCTCTCCGAGCGCGAGCTCCTGCACAACATCATCTTCATCCTCAATGCCGGGCACGAGACCACGACCAACCTCATCGGCAACGGGCTCTATGCATTGCTCGAATGGCCCGAGGAGAAGGCCCGCCTGATCGCCAGGCCGGAGCTGATCCGGACGGCGGTGGAGGAATTCCTGCGCTTCGAGAGCTCCAACCAGCTCGGCAACCGCATGACAACGCGCGCAGCGGCTATCGGCGGTGTCGCCATGCCGGCCGGCACCTTCATCACCATCGGCATCGGCGCCGCCAATCGCGACCCGGCCGAGTTCGCCGACCCCGACCGGCTCGACGTCGCCCGCGAGCCCAACCGGCACCTCGCCTTCGGCTCGGGCCCGCACGTGTGCATCGGCCTCAACGTCGCCCGCCTCGAGGGCCGCGTCGCCATCGAGCGATTTCTTGCCCGATTTCCCGGCTATCGCCTGGCCGGCGAGCCGGTGCGCGGCGGCCGCGCGCGCTTTCGCGGGTTCTTGTCTATTCCAGTCGAATTGGGATGCAGGGCACGATAGCGATAGCGTATTGCGCCGATCTGACACTTTCCAAGCGGCGCAATACGGCTGACGCCTATTGCGCCCTACCTCACTCCCGGGGTGAATTCAACCGGCATGCTGGATCTCGCGCTGCAACCGCTCCCTTAGCTCGGTCTTCAGGATCTTGCCGTAGTTGTTCTTGGGCAGGGCGCCGACGAAGCGATAGCCCTTCGGGCGCTTGAAGCGGGCGATGTTGTCGAGGCACAGGCGGTCGAGCGCCGGGGCCGACACGTCGGCGCCCTCGCGCCGCACCACGAACGCGATCACCTCTTCCCCCCATTCGGCGTGCGGGCGGCTGACGACGGCGGCCTCCAGCACGGCCGGGTGCGTGAGCAGCACGTCCTCGACCTCGCGCGGATAGATGTTGGAGCCGCCGGAGATGATCATGTCCTTGGAGCGGTCCTTGAGGGTGAGC
>DATEVP010000348.1:0-2711 GCA_035258465.1 Hyphomicrobiaceae bacterium | reverse complement strand
CCGGTGCCGTTCGCAAGCGAAGGCTTGCGAGCGGGACCAGGCCGGGACCCAGTCCACCGTGCCGCACAGGTGCGCAAGAGGATCGCATGACGCCGATGAGCCGGCCCTAGTCACCACGACGAGAAAGGAGCGTGCAGATAGGTGGCTGGGTTCCGTGCCTCCGGCTGCCGGCGGCGAAGGCCAGGGCATGCTTCGCATCAACCACCATCGAGGGCTCCGCGCCGCGGTCACTATCTTCATCGCCCGCAAATCAGTACATTGGAGGCGTTGACTCCCGGAGGACGAGAGGCTTGGCGGCAGAGAACGACAACGGCAGGTTTCGCGCCGGCCTGGTGCAGATGTGCACCGGGCGCGACGTGGACAAGAACGTGGCCGACGCCAGCGCGCTGATCGCTCAAGCCGCGCGACAGGGCGCGCAGTATGTGCAGACGCCGGAGGTCACGACGCTGATCGAGACCGAGCGGGGGCGCCTCTTCGCCGCCGTGCGGCCCGAGGAGGGAAACACGGCCGTTGCCCGGTTCAGCGCGCTCGCCCGCGAGCTCGGCATCTGGCTGCACATCGGCTCCATGAGCGTCCTGCTCGGCACCGGCAGAATCGCCAACCGCTCGTTCCTGTTCGCGCCCGACGGCGCCATCGAAGCGCGCTTCGACAAGATCCACATGTTCGACGTCGAGCTGCCGGGTGGCGAGAGCTACCGCGAATCGAAGAACTACCAGGCTGGCAACACCGGCGTGCTGGCCGAGCTGCCCTGGGGCACGCTGGGGCTGACGGTGTGCTACGACCTGCGCTTTCCCCACCTCTACCGGGCACTCGCCCAGGCCGGCGCCGATTTCCTGGCCATTCCCTCGGCCTTCACCCGCAAGACCGGCGAGGCGCATTGGCAGGTGCTGCTCAGGGCCCGCGCCATCGAGAACGGCTGCTTCGTGCTCGCGGCCGCCCAGGGCGGGCGGCATGAGAGCGGCCGGGAGACTTATGGCCACAGCATGATCGTCTCGCCGTGGGGCGACATCGTTGCAGAGGCCGACGTTCATCCAACGGTCATAGTTGCCGATATTAAGTCGAGCGACGTGCAGGAGGCGCGCTCGCGCATACCCTCGCTCCAGCACGACCGGCCGTTCCAGGTGAGCCGCGCTTGCGCCGCGCGGGCGAAGGAAGCCTCATGATCCTCTACCAGCTCAAATGCAAGAAAGGCCACGAGTTCGAGGCTTGGTTCGCCAACAGCGCCGCCTACGACAAGCAGGCCAAGCGCGGCCAGCTCTCCTGCCCCAAGTGCGGCTCGGCGCAAGTCGCCAAGGCGCCGATGGCACCCCGCATCGCCAAGCGCGGCAAAGCCAAAACCGCCGAGAAGTCCGCTGAGAAGCCGGTGGAAGCGCCCAAGCCCGAGAGGCGGCGGGTTGCCGCGCACGGCGAGCTGGTGTCCGCCATGCGCAAGCTCAGGGCCGAGATCGAGGCGAAGTCCGAATACGTCGGCCCGCGCTTTTCCGAGGAGGCGCGCAAGATCCATTACGAGGAGGTGCCCGCGCGCGGCATCCATGGCGAGGCCACCGCGGACGAGGCCAAGGCACTGAGCGAGGAGGGCATCGAGTTCTTCCCGTTGCCCATCCTGCCCGAGGACCGCAATTGAGGCTGTCGCTGTTCGGCCATTCGCGGCTGTTGTTCGCCGCAGGGCTCGCGTTGGCGAGCGTTGCCGCCGCGCCGGCGTTCGCCCAGGGCGATGCGTGGGCGCTGCTGAAACAGCCGGGCCACGTGGTCTTCATGCGCCATTCCGACGCGCCTGGCTCGGGCGGCTACGGCGATCCGCCGGGCTACCGGCTCGACGATTGCGCCACCCAGCGCAACCTGAGCGACGAGGGTCGCGCCCATGCGAAGCGCACCGGCGAGGCCTTCAGGAAGCATGGGCTCACCTTCGATCGCGTGCTGACGAGCCCCTGGTGCCGGTGCAAGGAGACGGCGCAGCTCGCCATCGGCAACGAGGCGGAGATTTTCACCCCGCTCAGCAACCTCGTCGGCCGCTCGCAGCACAGGGACGAGCAGGTCAAGGCGCTGAAAGCCTACCTCGCCGGCCTCCAGCCGAATGTGCGGGCGCTGTTCGTCACCCACGGCGTCGTCATCAACGCGCTCACCGGAGTGAGCCCGGCCTCGGGCGAGATGGTGATCGTCAAGCCCGGCCCCGGCGGCGAGCCCAAGGTTGCCGGCCGGCTCAAGGTCGATTGACCACACCTCACCACGCGGCATCAATGCGCCCCGAAGAGGTGCAGATTGGGCGCCAAGAGGCCGATGGCCGAGAACAGGAGGCCGATGCCGCCCAGGCCGAGGGCGCCCCACAGCAGATAGATGACGTGCGTGATGAGATAGGAGGAGGCCAGCACGATGGCGATCTGGAAGGCGGCCGAGCCGAACTCGAAGTTGTGGTACCGCGCCATGGCGAGCGCGCTCTTGGCCTCCAGCTGACGTGCGCGCGCGGAGAGCTCCTTGCGGCCTTCCTGCGTGTCGGGCTCGCTCTCGTAGCGCGCGGCCCGCGTCTTCCACTGGTTGGCGCGCTTTTCCAGGATCTCCCTGACACCCGGGTCCTTGGCCAGCTGGATGTCCACCTCCATCTGCTCGGCCGCCGTCTCCATGGTGGTCTTGCGGATGGTCTTGGCCTGGAAGAAGGCCCACAGGTTGGAGGCCTCGACGTTGTACTTCAGCGCATCCGTCTGCGCGCTCTTGCC
>DATEVP010000347.1:0-2281 GCA_035258465.1 Hyphomicrobiaceae bacterium | reverse complement strand
ATGTCGAGGGCTCGATCTGAGGCCAAGCCCGGCCCGCCTGTCAACGCCGGCCGTGGTTCAACAACCCTGGCTGAAGCCGTATCGGTTCGTGCAGAAATAAACTAATGTGATTGCTGGCGCGCGCGCCGTCGCAACGCGGCGCTCAGGAGCACTTTTGCATGACACGACAGTTCACGGCCATCATCGAGCGCGAGCAGGAGGGCTACGTAGCACTCTGTCCGGAGCTCGACGTCGCCAGCCAAGGCGACACCATCGAGGAAGCGCGTGCCAATCTTCGGGAAGCGTTGGAGCTGTTCCTCGAGACGGCATCGCCCGACGAAATCAGGCGGCGGCTGCGTATTGTGGGACGATAGGGCGGGGCAAGGCCGTCCGGTCAGTCCGCCGCTCCCCTGAGGGGCAATCGGCTTGGAGGCTACGCGCCAAGCCCCAGGAGCACCGGCACCGGTGGGCTGTTGGGCCCTTACGGCCTTGCCCCGACACCTATGGGAAGCGTCCCGCCCCATTGGGGCGAAACAAGGGCCGAGAACTGTTGATGCACGCGCGGGTGAGCGCCGTGTGGCGCCTGCGCTTCGATGCGATGCCCGGCGCCCGAGCCGGACACGCTGCGGGCCGTCCTTTGGATGACCATCGCTTTTGATTGCCGGGCGGTCGGGCTTTCGTCTAACGTGCCGCGACATCCTCCGCCCGCCATTCCTCGCAGCAGGAAGCCCCCATGATCGATCTTTACACGTGGTCGACGCCCAACGGCCGCAAGGTCTCCATCATGCTCGAGGAGTGCGGGCTCGAATACGAGACCCATCCGATCGACATCACCAAGAAGGAGCAGTTCCAGCCGCATTTCCTCAAGATCAGCCCGAACAACCGCATCCCGGCGATCATCGACCGCGACAACGACCGCTCGCTGTTCGAGTCCGGCGCCATCCTGATGTATCTCGCCGACAAGACCGGCCTGTTCTGGCCGCAGGACGATCTCGACGGCTACTGGCTGACCGTGCAGTGGCTGATGTGGCAGATGGGCGGCGTGGGGCCGATGATCGGCCAGGTGCACCATTTCCTGCGCAACGCCAAGGACAAGGCGCCCTACGCGGAGGAGCGCTACCTCAAGGAGGCGCATCGCCTCTACGGCGTGCTCGACAAGCGGCTGGGCGAGGCCGAGTACATGGCCGGGGCTGAGTATACCATCGCCGACATCGCCACCTGGCCCTGGATCGCGCGCTTCGAGTGGCACACCGTCGACGTCACCAAGTATCCGAACGTGCTGCGCTGGTACAAGGCGATCGCCGCGCGGCCGGCGGTGGTCAAGGGCTACCACGTTCCCGTCAAGCAGCCCGGCATCCCGATGCCGGCGTGAATGCCAAGATCGAACCCCAAACGCGAGGGCTCCAGCATGCAGAAGCAGCCAAGATTCTCGGGCGTCATCACCCCGGTGCTGACGCCGTTCGGCGAGGACGGAGGGCCGGACGCCGAGCGCTTCGTGGAGCACTGCCACTGGCTGCTGGATGAGGGCTGCACCGGCCTGGCGCCGTTCGGCACCACGAGCGAGGGCAACTCGCTGGGCCTCGATGAGCGCATGGAGCTGCTCGAGGAGCTGGTCGACGACGGCATCGATCCGGCCAAGCTCATGCCCGGCACCGGCACCTGCGCGCTGGCCGATGCGGTCATGCTGACCAAGCATGCGGTGGATCTGGGCTGCGGTGGCGTGCTGATGCTGCCGCCGTTCTATTACAAGGCCCCGAGCGAGGAGGGCCTCTACCGCTTCTTCGCCGAGGCGATCGAAGGCGTGGGCGACGGCCGGCTCAAGATCTACCTCTATCACATCCCGCCGGTGGCGCAGGTCGGCTTCCCGCTCGCCCTGATCGGCCGCCTGATCAAGGCGTTTCCCGAAACCATCGTGGGCCTCAAGGATTCCTCCGGCGACTGGAGCAACACGGCGGCGATCCTCAAGGCCTATCCCGGGTTCGAGGTGTTTCCGGGCTCGGAGGTGTTTCTGCTCGACGGCTTGAGAGCCGGCGCGGCGGGGTGCATCTCGGCCACCTGCAACGTCAGCGCAGCCGCCATCCGCAACGTCTACGATCATTGGCAGGGGCCGGACGCCGACAAGCTCCAGGCCGGCATCACGGCGCTGCGCAAGGCCATCCAGGCCTTCCCGATGATCCCGGCGCTGAAGGCGCTGATCGCCCATTACCGGCACGATCCTGGCTGGGCCAAGGTGCGCCCGCCGTTCACGGAATTGCCGGCCGCCGACGCCGACAAGGTCGTTCGCACGCTGGCCGACGCGCAC
>DATEVP010000346.1:0-2094 GCA_035258465.1 Hyphomicrobiaceae bacterium | reverse complement strand
CGGCTGCTTGAGGGTTGAGGACGGGCGGCCGCCGGTCGGCCGCACGCCGGCCGCCAGCCATGCGGCCAGGGGCCGTGGGCGGCCAGGCGCCGACCAGGCATAGTCGAACGCGGCTGGGAGGGTGACCTCGAATCCCCAGGGCGCGCCGGCGATCCAGCCCGAGCTCTTCAGGTAGTTCGCCGTCGAGGCCAGCGCGTCGGCCACCGTGTCCCAGACGTCGCGCCGGCCATCCTTGTCGAAGTCGACGGCGTGCGTGCTGTAGGTCGAGGGGATGAACTGCGTGTGCCCCATCGCACCCGCCCACGAGCCAACCAGCGCCACGGGATTGGTCTTGCCATCCTGGAGCAGGCGCAGCGCCGCGATCAGCTCCCGCGTCCAGAAGCCCGCGCGGCGCGCATCGACCATGGCTAGCGTGGCGAGCGAGCGGATGACGTTGCGCGTGCCCTTGGCCGTGCCGTAGGCGGATTCGATGCCCCAGATGGCGAGGAGAACGTGGCGGTCGACGCCGTAGGCGGCCTCGATCCCCTCCAGCAGCACGGCATTCGAGGCGGCAAGCTGGCGTCCGGTCGCAATCCGCTCCTCGGTGACGAGGTGCTCGAGGTAGGCGCCGGGCGGCATCTCGTGCTCGGGCTGGCGGACCGCAAGCTCGGCGACCTCGGGGTCGGGCCGGAACGCGGCCATGGCGCGCTCGAACACCGTGCGCGAGATGCCGCGGGCTTGTGCCGCCGGCCAGAGCGCTGCCACGAATGCTCCGGCGTCGGGCGCGGTCGTGGGCTCGGCATGGGCGTCTCGCGCAAAACCAAGAGCTACCAGGCTCAGGACAAGGCCGCCGCAGGCGCAGCCCCGGATATGCCGCTTACTGCGTGCCAAAGCCGTTCCCCTTTGGCGGCCCACCGCTGCCCGCGCCGGCCGGTGCGCCACGCGCGGCGACCTTGGCGCGCAGGTGGTTCAGCACGGTCTCCGACGGCCAGCAGTCGACCGTGGCCTTGTTGGCCTGCTGGTAGGCGCCGATCAGCGCGCGCGTGTTCATGCCCGCCTTGCCGTCGATCAGGCTGACGGCGTAGCCGAGCTTCTGCAGCTTCTCCTGGATCTCCTCGATGCCCTTGGCGGAGAGCTGGCGGATGCCGGCCCATGGCGTGGCGAAGCCGGTGCCGCCGGCGATGCGGTCGCCGAGGCTGCCGACGAACAAGGCATAGAGGTCCGACATGTTGTAGCGCTTGATCACCAGGAAGTTCTCGAGCGCCAGGAACGCTGGCCCATGCGCCCCGGCTGGCGTGAGGATGAAGGCCGCCTGATCGAGCGCCTCGGCGGGGAAGTCGCCTGCCGCGCGCGTGACGCCGAGCTTGACCCAGTCGCGCAGGGGCTTGGCGTTGTTCACCCCTTCCAGGAGGCAGGTCGTGCCCTTGGGCAGGCGCACCTCGTAGCCCCAGCTTTGGCCCGGCACCCAGCCCTTCTCGCGCAGCTGCCTGGCAGCAGAGCCCAGCGCGTCGGCCACCGAGCCCCAGATGTCGACGCGACCGTCGCCGTCGAGGTCGTGGCCCATGATGTAGAATTCCGACGGCATGAACTGGGTGAGGCCCATGGCGCCGGCCCATGAGCCGGTGAGGGTGTCGCGTGTGCGCACGCCGTCCTCGAGCATCTTGAGCGCGTAGATGAGCTCGCCGCGGAACATGTCCTTGCGGCGGCCGAGGAAGGCTTGCGTGGCGAGCGCCCTGATGACGTAATAAGACGAGCGGTGCGTGCCGAAGGCCGTCTCGCGGCCCCAGATGGCGAGCACGAACTGGCGCTGCACGCCGAGCTCGCTCTCGATCTTGGCGAGCCACTTGGCGTGCTCGGTCTGCAGTGCCTTGCCCTGATCGGCAAGCTTGGCGAGAAAAGCAGCGTTGAGGTATTCAGCCGGCGTCCGGGTGAACTCGGCCTGGCCTTTCACCTCGGTCTTGCCCGGCAGGACGAGATCGGGCAGCGCGAGGTCCGGCTCGACGCCGCGCAGGGCCTTGTCGAAGGTCGTGCGGCTCACGCCTGCCTTCTGGGCGTCGGGCCACAGCGCGTCGAGGAACCGGCGGAAGTCGTCGGCCGATTGGGCGTGCGCGCCGG
>DATEVP010000345.1:0-5218 GCA_035258465.1 Hyphomicrobiaceae bacterium | reverse complement strand
CGATCGCATTGAACGGCACTTCACGCCGGTGGACGCCGAGGCATGACGATGTTGCCCCTTCTGCCGACCACGCTGGTGGGAAGCTACGCGCAGCCGGATTGGCTGATCGACCGCAAGAAGCTGGCCGCGCGGTTTCCCCCGCGCGTTCGGGCAAGAGAGCTCTGGCGGGTGGCGCCGGAATGGCTGGAGCAGGCGCAGGACGACGCCACGCTGCTGGCCATACGTGACCAGGAGCGGGCCGGGCTCGATATCATCACCGACGGCGAGATGCGCCGGGAAAGCTATTCCAACCGTTTCGCCACTGCGCTCGACGGCGTCGACCTCGACAACCCCGGGACCGCGCTCGACCGCAGCGGCCATCCCAACCCGGTGCCGCGCGTGGTCGGCCCGGTCAGGCGCCGGCATCCTGTGCAGGTGCGCGACGTCGAGTTTCTGCGCGCCAACACGGACCGGATGATCAAGATCACCGTGCCGGGGCCCTTCACCATGTCGCAGCAGGCGCAGGACGACTACTACAAGGACGAGGTGGCGCTCGCCATGGACTATGCGGCGGCCGTCAATGTCGAGATCGAGGACCTGTTCGTGGCCGGGGCGGACATCGTCCAGGTCGATGAGCCATACATGCAGGCGCGCGCCGAGAAGGCCAAGAAATTCGGCACCCAGGTGCTCGATCGCGCGCTGCAGGGCGTGAACGGAACGACGGCCGTGCACATCTGCTTTGGCTATGCCGCCGTCATCCACAACCGTCCGCCGGCCTATTCCTTCCTGCCCGAGTTCGAAAACTCTTTAGTGCAGCAGATCTCCATCGAGACGGCGCAAGCCAAGCTCGACTGCTCGGTGCTCGAGAAGCTGCCCAGCAAGACCATCCTGCTCGGCGTCCTGGACCTCTCCGACATGGGCGTCGAGACGCCCGAGACGGTGGCCGAGCGCATCCGCCGCGCCCTACCGCATGTCCCGGCGGAGCGGATCGTGGTGGCGCCGGACTGTGGCCTCAAGTACCTGCCGCGCGAGGTGGCCTTCGGCAAGATGAAGGCCATGGCAGACGGCGCCGCGATCGTCCGGCGGGAGTTGCAGTAGGCGCGTTCATCACTGTCGCGAAAACACGACGGCCGGACAGCGCGCCGCCGCCCGGCCTATCGTTTCGATGCGACTCGCGAAAGCCCCTCAGTAGAGCAGGTTCTCCGCGATCACCTTCCAGCGGCCGCCTTCCACCTTGGCCAGGAAGGTCGCCGTCGAGCCCTGATGTTTGTCCGGCCCGTAGCTCAAAGTCGGTCCGGGGAACATGGGCTTGTAGCCCTTGGTCGCTTCGAGAGCGGCGAGGAACTTGGCCCGTGTCAGGTCCTTGCCCGCCGCCTCGAGCGCCTTCACGACGATGTCGGCGCCGACATAGGAGTACTGCGCCGGGCTGTTGGCGTCCTTGCCGGTCCGGGTCTTGTACTTGGCTGCCCAGGCCTTGATGGCATCGGAGGCCGTATCCACGTACGTGTACGGCATACCCGTACCGGAATAGAAGCCTTCCATGATGCCGCCCTGCGCCGCGGCCACGATCGGATCGTAGGAGGCGGCCTGGCCGACGAAGGTCACATCGGCCCAGCCGAGCTTCTTGGCCGTGCCCACCGACTGGATGCTGTCCCTGATGATCGAGCCGATGACGACGAGATCGCAGCCTGCCGACTTGAGCTTGGTGATCGGCGCCACGAACTCCGTGTCCATCGGGCCGTAGGCCGCTTCTGACACCACCTCGAGTTTCATGGCCTTGGCCTGATCGCGCACCGAGTCGCGGATCTCGTGACCGAAATCCGTGTCCTGGTACATCGAGCAGATCTTTTTCTTGCCTTCCTTCTCCACGAAGTGCTTCACCGACGCGCGCACCTGATCGTAATAGGTGGAGAACTGAGCGAACTTGAGCTTGTGGAACGGCTCAGCCATCGATCGGGCCGCCGTAAAGGGGAAAATATTCGGAACACCCTTCTGCAGCTGTTCGCCGAGCACGGCGTTGTTCATCGGGGTGCCGAGGGCGCCGATCATCGCGAATATCTTGTCGTTGTTGATCAGCTTATTGGCCGCCTGCACGGCACGCGGCACCTGGTACTGGTTGTCCTCGACGATGAACTTGATCTTGCGCCCGTGGATGCCCTTCTCGTTGGCTTCATCGAAGCGCATGCGCGCGCCCTCGGATGCGCCGACACCCCAGATCGCGGCGACACCGCTCAAATCGGTGTGGGTGCCAAGCACGATCTCGGTATCGGTGACGCCGTCTTCCGCAAGCGCCGGCACAGCGAGCGCGCCGGCAAACAGGGTGGCGAGCGCCAGCCTGGACAGTTTCCTCATTGCAAACCTCCGTTCGTTTCCTTGTAAGCCTGCGTAAACTTTGTGTCTCGCATGCGGCCTGCCACCGTTCTTGCCCGCTGCCGCACGGCCGTCAAGCCGGCGCCGTCGTTTCATGCCGCCGATGCATACATGTCCTTGATCAGTTCTCCATATTTTTTCTCCACCAGCCCACGCTTGAGCTTCATGGTCGGCGTCAGCTCCTCGTCCTCGGCCGTGAGCAGCTGATCGATCAGGCGGAATTTCTTGATGGTCTCGACGCGGGCGAATTTCTTGTTGACCGCCTCCACCTCCTTGCCGATCAGCTCCTGCACCTCCCGTGCCCGGCACAGGCTGGCGTAGTTCGTGAACGGCACGTTGTGGTCCTGGGCGAACTTCACCACGTTGTCGTGGTCGATCATGATCAGGCAGGTGAGGTAGTTGCGCTTGTCGCCGATCACCACCGCATCCGAGATGTAGGGCGAGAACTTGAGCTGGTTCTCGATCTCGGAGGGCGTGATGTTCTTGCCGCCGGCGGTGATGATGATGTCGCGCATGCGATCGGTGATGCGCACGAAGCCCTGGTTGTCGATGAGGCCGACGTCGCCGGTGTGCAGCCAGCCGTCGCGCAGCACCTCCGCGGTCTTCTCGGGCTTGTTGAGGTAGCCCTTGAAGACGTGCGGGCCCTTGAGCAGGATCTCGCCTTTGGTCGAGAGTTTGACCTCCGTGCCGGGCGCCGCCCGGCCGATGGTCCCGATCTTGAGCTCGCCCGGGTAGTTCGAGGTGGCGAGCCCGGCGTTCTCGGTCTGCCCGTAGACCTCGTACATCCTCACCCCCAGCGCCCAGTACCAGCCGATCAGGTCGGGCGAGATCGGCGCGGCACCGGTGATCGCCCAGCGGATACGGTCGAGGCCCAGCACCACCCGGATGTTCTTGAGCACCAGGCGGTCGGCAATGGCGCGGGCGAGGCGCAGCGGGGCGGGCACCGGCTTGCCTTCGAGCTCGTAGGCGCTCGCCTTGTAGCCGAGCGCGATGGCGCCTTTGTAGGCGAGGCGGCCGAGCGCCGTGCCCTCCTTGATCTGGATGGTGACGGAGGAATAGAGCTTCTCCCACACGCGGGGGACGGCGAGGAAGACGTGCGGCGCCACCTCGCGCAGGTTCTGCGGCACGGTGTCGGGCGCTTCCGCGAAGTTGACGATGTGCATGGCGGCGATGTGGTTATAGCAGCCGCCGAACCGCTCGGCGACGTGGCAGAGCGGCAGGAAGTTGAGCGCCTCGTCGCTCTCGCCGAGCGGCAGCCCGATGCGCTTGAAGGCTCCCATCTGAAAGAGGATGTTGCGCTGCGTGAGCATGGCGCCCTTGGAAGGGCCCGTGGTGCCCGACGTGTAGACGATGATGGCCGTGTCGGCGGGCTGCGGCAGGGCGATGCGCTCCTCCCAGACCTTGTCATGCTGGCGCGCATGCCGCTCGCCCAGCGCGTAGAGCTCCTCGAGCGACATCACCTGGGGATCGTCGAAGCCGCGCAAGCCCTCCATGTCGAAGACGATGATCTTGGCCAGGCCCGGCGTGCGCTCGCGCACGGCGAGGATCTTGTCGAGCTGCTCCTCGTCCTCGACGAACAGGAACCGGGCGTCGCAGTCGTTGACCAGGTACTCGACCTGGGCCGGTGAATCGGTCGGGTAGATGCCGGTCGAGACGCCGGCCGCGCACTGAGTGCCCAGATCGCAGAACAGCCACTCCTTGTTGTTCTCCGACAGGATGGCGGTGCGGTCGCCGGGCTTCAGCCCGAGCGCGATCAGCCCCATGCCCACCGCCTTGGCCCGCGCGCCGTACTCACCCCAGGTATAGGAGCGCCAGATGCCGCGATCCTTCTCGCGCATGGCGATCTTGTCGGCGCGCGTGCGCACCCGATGCCAGAACAGGGAGGGCACGGTGCCAAAGCCGTCGAGTGTAATCGGTTGGATGTCGAATGCGTCCACAGTCACAATCCCGTCTCAGTTCTTGACCCAGACATGTTCGACACCCTACCGCCAGCGCTTGGTGCGCTTCCACCTCTTCTTGCCGCGCACCGCCGTTTCCTTGACCCCCAGATAGAACTCGCGCACGTCCTCGTTCTCGATCAGCCTGGCGCAGGCGCCCTCGAGCACGATGCGCCCGACCTCCAGAACGTAGCCGTAGTTGGCTGATTTGAGGGCCATGTTGGCGTTCTGCTCCACCAGCAGCATGGTGACGCCCTGCTCCTCGTTCAGCCGCTTGATGATGCCGAAGATCTCCTTGACCAGGATCGGCGACAATCCGAGCGAGGGCTCGTCGAGCAGCATGAGCTTCGGCTTCGCCATCAGCGCCCGGCCGATCGCCAGCATCTGCTGCTGGCCGCCCGAGAGGAAGCCCGCCTGGGAGGACTGGCGCTCGCGCAGGATCGGGAAGTAGCCGTAGACCATCTCGATATCGCGCTCGATGCCGGCCCGGTCGGAGCGGGCATAGGCGCCCATCTGCAGGTTGCCCTTGACGGTCATGAAGGGGAAGATCTCGCGTCCCTCGGGCACATGGGCGATGCCGTGGCGCGCCACCCAATCGGGCTCCCGGCCGGTGATGTTCTCGCCGGCGAAGGAGACCGTGCCCTTCTGCGGCTCCATGGCCCCGCACACCGACTTGAGGATAGTCGTCTTGCCGGCAACGTTGGCCCCCAGGATGGTGACGATCTGGCCCGGGCTCACGTCGAAGCTCACCCCGCGAATGGCCGTGATCGGCCCGTAGTAGGTCTCGAGGTTGCGCACGCTGAGCACCGGCTCGGTCATTCCGCCTCGCTCCCGAGATAGGCCTCGATCACGGCCGGGTTCGACTGCACCTCCAACGGCGTCCCCAGCGCGAGGGTGCGGCCGTTGTTGAGCGCCAGCACGCGGTCGCTCAC
>DATEVP010000344.1:0-3454 GCA_035258465.1 Hyphomicrobiaceae bacterium | reverse complement strand
GGACATCTTGCGCGCGCCGGCGGCCGTCTTTTCCCTGAGGAAAGCGCCGACCATGACATTGTCCAGGACCGAGAGGCCGGCGAAGGGCTTGACGACCTGGAACGTGCGGCCGATCCCGGCGGCGCAGATCTGGTCCGGCCGCAAGCCGTGGATCGGTCTTTGGCCGAACACGATGGAGCCGGAATCCGGCCGGTAGACGCCCGCCACCATGTTGAAGATGGTGGTCTTGCCGGCGCCGTTCGGGCCGATGAGCGCGTTGATGCTGCCCTCGGCAATATCGAACGAGGCGTCGTGCACGGCGCGCAGGCCGCGGAAGTTCTTCGAAATCCCGGCCACCTCGAGCAGCGCCGGCATCTCAGCGCTCGCCCCGGTCCGTGGACCTGCGCTCGAACCCTAATGCCTTGGCCAGCGGCGGCCAGACGCCGTTCGGCAGGAACATCACGACGAGCAGGAGGCAGACGCCGTAAAACACCTGCTTCACACCCGGCACATCGATGCCCAGCTGCAGCATCGCCTCGCGCATGCCCTCCGCGAGGCCGGTGAGCAGCAGGGCGCCGACCAGCGGGCCGACCAGCGTGCCGATGCCGCCGATGATGGGGCCCAGGATCAGTTCGATCGAGCGCGAGATGTGGAAGATCTGCTCGGGGAACAGGTTGTTGTAGTAGAACGCGAACACGATGCCGGCGAGCGAGGTCATCGCCGCCGAGATCATGACGGCGTACATCTTGTAGCGGAACACGTTGACGCCGAGCGCCTGCGCGGCCTCCTGGCTTTCGCGGATTGCCAGCCAGTAGTAGCCCATGCGGCTGCGCAGCAGCGCGTGGCACAGCACGAACGCTCCCGCGGTCATGCCGAGCATCAGGTAGTAGAACATGGTCGGGCTGCCGCGCAGGTTCCAGAGGTCGTTCGCGGCGTAGTTGGTGACCGGCAGGAAGAAGCCGGAGGAGCCCTGCACCCAGGTGAAGTGGTCGAAGCCGATGCGCGCGAACTCGGAGAAGGCGATCGTCAGGATGGCGAAGTACACGCCGGCGACACCGAAGCGGAAGGCGAGAAATCCGATCACGGCGCCCGCGAGCACGGCGGTGGCGATCGATGCTCCGAGTCCGATCCAGGGGCTGACGCCGAAGTGCACATAGAGTGCGGCGGCGGCATAGGCGCCCAGGCCGACGTAGAGCGAATGCCCCAGCGAGAGCTGGCCGGCGAAGCCCATCATGATGTTCCAGGCCTGTCCGACGAACGCGAAGTACAGGATCAGGAAGCCGACGGCGAGCAGGTAGCCGCTGGCAAAGGCCGGAAACACGAGCAGCACGAGGAGCAGCGCGGCGAGGGCGACCAGGCCGCGGCGCGGCACGCCTTCCAGCAGGCGCGCGATCACGCCGCCTTCCTGCCGAGGATGCCCTGCGGGCGGAACAGCAGCACCAGCACCAGCAGCGCGAAGGCGAACATGCTCTTCGCCGAGGGCGTGAACAGCACGCCGCCCAGCGCCTCGGTAAGACCGATCAGCAGGCCCCCCAGCAGGGCTCCCGGCATCGAGCCCAGGCCCCCGGTGATGACGATGACGAACGCGAGCAGCGTGTACGCCGGGCCGATCGCCGGCGTGACGTCGCTCACCACCATCAGCATGGCGCCGGCAGCGCCGACGCACGCCGAGCCGATGCCGAAGGTAAGCGCGTAAAGCCGCTTCACGTTCAACCCGACCACCCGTGCGCCGTCGTAATTGTCGGCGCAGGCGCGGATCGCCTTGCCGAGCAGCGTGAAGCGGAAGAACGCGAACAGCGCGGCGGCGACCAGCAGGGCCGCCCCGGCGGCATACACCTTCGAGGCGTCCACGATCAGCGTGCCGAGCTGGAAGCTGTCGAACGAGTAGCGCGTGCGGATGCCCTGGGCGTCGGGGCCGAAGACGATGAGCTGGACGTTGACGAGAACCAGCGCGACGGCGACCAGCAGCATGAACTGGCTGTGCTCGGGGCGGTTGATGAACGGGTTGATCAGCCCGATCTGCAGCAGGTAGCCGAACGCGAACATCGCGGCGGCGACCGGCACCAGCAGCACCAGCGGGTCAAGGCCGAGCGCGTTGAACAGGACGAGCGTCAGGAACATCGCCAGGGTCATCATCTCGCCGTGGGCGAAGTTGACCACGCGCACCACGCCGAAGATCACCGACAGGCCGAGCGCCATCAGCCCGTAGACCAGTCCG
Organism: Hyphomicrobiaceae bacterium; assembly: GCA_035258465.1. Classification (GTDB taxonomy): domain Bacteria; phylum Pseudomonadota; class Alphaproteobacteria; order Rhizobiales; family Hyphomicrobiaceae; genus AWTP1-13. The sequence goes on along the minus strand of DATEVP010000344.1, from coordinate 1,257 downwards.
GTCAACAGGCCGCTGGCGGCGACGTTGAGGTAAACCTCTATCGGCACGGGCGGACCAGGCGCCGCCCGCGGTCAGCGCTTGTCGTAGGGCCGCATCGGCAACTCGGGCTTGGCGTTCGCCGCTTCCTTCGGCGCTACCGTCACCAGCTTGCCGCCGCGATTCTGGATCGCGGAGTTCTTCAGCTTGTCGTTCTGGCCCTTGGCGTTGAACTGGATGCCGGGGCCCGGGCTGACGTTGTCCTTGATGCTGGTGGCGCGGATGGCGTCGGCGAGCGCCTTGGGATCGGCCGAGCCCGCGCGCTTGAAGGCATCGGCGGCGACGAGCAGAGCCTCGAAGGTGTAGACGTGGTTGGTGTTCAGGTTGATGTCCGGGAAGGCCTTCTTGTGCGCGGCCTCGAGCTGCTTGGTGAGCTTCTTGTTCGGGTCGTACCACGGCACGAAGCTCAAGGGGCCGTCGGCGAGCTTGCCGAGGGTCTTCAGGTACTGGTCCTCGTACCAGCCCGGGCCCATGCTGAGCACCGCCATCGGGTTCCAGCGCTGCTTGACGAGCTCGCGCGTGATGAGGATGGCGTCGTTCAGGCGGCTCGTCATGATGAGCGCCTCGGCGCCGCTCGCCTTGGCCTTCGCCACCTCGACGGAAAGGTCGCGCGCCGTCGGGTCGTAGGCGATCGTGTCGACGACCTTGTAGGGCATCGTGAACTTGGACATCACGCCGGTGAAGCCCTTCTGCATGGCGACGCCGAAGGTGTCGTTCACGTGCATGTACACGGAGGTCTTGGGCGCCTTGCCGGTGAGCGAAAAGATCTCCAGCTGGTTGGCGAACGCGTCGCCGAGGATCATCGGCGCGGTGGGGAAGTTGCGGAACACGAACTTGTAGCCCTGCTCGGTGATCGGCGGCGCGGCGGCGATGTTGATGACGAACGGGATGCCGCGCTGCTCGGCGACCTGCGCGATGGCGGTGGACTGGCCGGAGTCGAAGGCGCCGACGAGGAGCTGCGCCCCTTCGCTGATCAGCCGCTCGGCGCGCGAGCGGGCGACGTCGACGTTCGTCTCGGTGTCGCCGCTCATGATCTCCAGCTCGGGCAGCCCCAGGTCGCGGAGGATCCCGGGGAGGACCTGGACGACTCGATAGCAATCCTGGCCGATGCCGGCCTGCGCCCCGGAACGGGGCAGCAGCAAGCCGACTTTCAGCTTCTGCGCCTGGGCGCGGACGATGCCGAACGGGGAAAGGGCGGTGGCGACGCCCGCGGCGGCCACG
>DATEVP010000343.1:0-2794 GCA_035258465.1 Hyphomicrobiaceae bacterium | reverse complement strand
GGCTCATCGACCTGGACGATGTCCGCCCCGGCCACGAACAGGTCCTCGATCTCGACATTGACGGCCGCCGCATAGTCCATGGCGAGCGCCACCTCGTCCTTGTAGTAATCGTCCTGCGCCTGCTGCGACATGGTGAACGGGCCCGGCACGGTCATCTTGATGCGGCGGGCAGTGTTGGCGCGCAAGAACTTCACGTCCTCGACCTCGACAGGGCGCTTGCGGCGGATTTTTCCGACCACCCGCGGCACCGGGTTGGGATGGCCGCTGCGGTCGAGCGCGGTGCCGGGGTTGTCGAGGTCGACGCCGTCGAGCGCGGTGGCGAAACGGTTGGAATAGCTTTCCCGGCGCATTTCGCCGTCGGTGATGATATCGAGCCCCGCCCGCTCCTGGTCACGGATGGCCAGAAGCGTGGCATCGTCCTGCGCCTGCTCCAGCCATTCCGGCGCCACCCGCCAGAGCTCTTTGGCCCGAACGCGCGGGGGAAACCGCCCGGCCAGCTTCTTGCGGTCGATCAGCCAATCCGGCTGCGCGTAGCTTCCCACCAGCGTGGTCGGCAGAAGGGGCAACATCGTCATGCCTCGGCGTCCACCGGCGTGAAGTGCCGTTCAATGCGATCGAGCCGGCCCTCGATCTTGTCCATCCGAACACGCACAGCTTAGCAAGGCTGCACAACCGTCGCCACGGCGCGAAAGCGGTTCAACCCTCGCGCAGCTTGTAGCGCTGGATCTTGCCGGTGGCGGTCTTGGGCAGGCCGTCGACGAACTCGATCCAGCGCGGGTACTTCCAGGGGGCCCGCCTTGGCCTTCAGGTGCTCCTTGCCTGAGGCCATTGACCCAGTGTAGCCTATGGGGTACATATTGTCATGTTTACGGTCCGCCGCACCGACATCTTCATCGGTTGGCTGAACGGCTTGAAGGACCGGCGGGCCGCGGCCCGCATCGCCGCACGAATTCTGCGGCTGGAAGATGGCAACCTCGGCGATGTGAAGCCGGTCGGCGAGGGCGTGAGCGAGATGCGGATCGATTATGGCCCCGGCTACCGCGTCTACTTCGTGCGGACCGGGAGGACGGCCATTCTCCTGCTCTGCGGTGGAGACAAGAGGAAGCAGGACCGTGATATCGCCAAAGCCAAGAAGCTCGCCGGCGAGTGGAAGGAGTAGAGGCATATGGCCCTGAAGTCTGCGCCTTTCGATGCCGCCGAGGTGCTCGATTCCGAGGAGGCGATCGAGGAGTTCATCGCTGCGGCCTTCGAAACGGGGGACCCGGCTTTCATCGCGCGAGCGCTCGGCACCGTTGCCCGCGCGCGTAACATGTCCAAGCTCGCCGAGGAGATCGGCATGAGCCGGCCGGCCCTCTACAGGGCACTGAGCGGCAAGGGCAATCCGGAGTTCGCAACAATCACGAAGGTCATGCACGCGCTGGGGCTCAAGCTGGCACCGGTGAAGGCTCGCGCTGCGCGGTCGACCAAGCGGCGGACGAGATCCGCAGCTTAGGATTTCTCGCCTCTGCCCGGTATTGTGTGTTGTGGTGCCGAGGTCTCCTTGTTCTTTGGAGGATACAATGTCGAAGATCAATCATTGCGTTGGCTACGGACTGCAGGGTTCGTTGCAGGGGCAATTGTGGTGCTGACAGTGAGTGCATTCGGACAGTCTAGGCCCCAGAAGTACAAGGTGGTTCCTTCACCCCGGCTCGACCACCCGTCAATAAACCCCCCTGTGGCTATCGAGAATTTCCTGAACGATCACGCGGCACAAGGATGGCGCCTGCACGCGATTACCAACATACCCATGTTGGCGCCCATGTACGTTTTTGAGCGCAGATAGTTCCCGTCGAGCGAGCCAGCATCTGCGGGCGATCGGCCGATCTATGCCGGAAGGCGCATAGTCAACTCTCGCGCAGCTTGTAGCGCTGGATCTTGCCGGTGGCGGTCTTGGGCAGGCCGTCGACGAACTCGATCCAGCGCGGATATTTCCAAGGTCCCGCCTTGGCCTTGACGTGCGCTTGCAGGGCCTCCTGCAGGCCGTTGGCGACCGACTTGCCGGGCTTGAGCACGATGAAGGCCTTGGGTTTCAAGAGGCCGTCGCCGTCCTCCTTCGGCACCACCGCCGCCTCCAGCACGGCGTCATGGGCGATCAGCGCGCTCTCGACCTCGAACGGCGACACCCAGATGCCGGACACCTTGAACATGTCGTCGGTGCGGCCCTGGTAGGTGTAGTAGCCCTGGGCATCGCGCGTGTACTTGTCGCCCGAGCGCGTCCAGCTGCCCTCGAACGTGGTGCGGCTCTTCTCGCGCTGGTTCCAGTAGCCGTCGGCGGCGCTCGGGCCGCGCACCAGCATCTCTCCGACCTCGCCGTCCGCCACCTCCTTGCCCTGCTCGTCGACGAGGCGGATGTCGTAGCCGGGGATCGGCTTGCCCGAGGTGCCGTACTTCACGGTGCCGGGGAAGTTGCACACGTACTGGTGCAGCATCTCGGTGGAGCCCACTCCGTCGAGCACGTCGACGCCGAAGCGGGCGCGGAAGGCCTTGCCGACCTCGGCAGGCAGCGCCTCGCCGGCCGAGACGCACAGGCGCAGGCGCTTGGAGCCGTTGTCGGGCGTGCCCTGCGGATGGGCCAGCATGGCGGCATAAAGCGTCGGCACGCCGAAGAAGAAGGTCGGCTGATATTGCTTGAGCGTGCTGAACACCGCGTCCGGCGTCGGCCGCTCGGGCAGCAGCACCGCCGCGCCCCCGACCGACATGGGGAACGACATGGAGTTGCCGAGGCCATAGGCGAAGAACAGCTTGGCGGCCGAGA
>DATEVP010000342.1:0-2132 GCA_035258465.1 Hyphomicrobiaceae bacterium | reverse complement strand
CCGCTCTCCGGGACGGCCGTGCCGGTAGTGACTTTCTGAGCCATGGCGTCAGCCCTGAATAGAGACCCGCCTCAGGTGAACAGCAGCAGGAAGGCAATCAGAAGTGCGAAGATGCCGAGCGCTTCCGTCACGGCGAAGCCGAAGATCAGGCGGCCGAACTGCCCGTCCGCGGCGGACGGATTGCGCAGCGCACCCTGCAGGAACTGGCCGAACAGGTTGCCGACGCCGATGGCGGCGGCCCCCGTGCCGATGGCGGCAAGACCGGCGCCGATGAGCTTGGCGGCTGCTGGGTCCATTGAGATAGTCTCCCTTCCTCGGTTGATTCTGATGAATAGCCGTGCGCCGCCCGGTCTAGTGCCCGGGATGCAGTGCGTCGTTGAGATACATGCAGGTGAGCATGGTGAACACGTAGGCTTGCAGGAACGCCACCAGGACTTCGAGGGCGGTCAGGGCGACGGCCATTGCCAGCGGCAGCGGCGCCAGCGCGGCGAAGCTGCCGGCGCCGAGCAGCATGACGACGAAGCCGCCGAACACCTTGAGCGTGATGTGGCCGGCCAGCATGTTGGCGAACAGGCGCACCGAGTGGCTGATTGGGCGCGACAGGAACGAGATCACCTCAATCAGAACTACCAGCGGCAGGATGAGGATCGGCACGCCGGACGGCACGAACAGCTTGAGGAAGCGCAGCCCGTTCTTGGCGAAGCCCACCACCAGCACGGTCAGGAACACGAGCCCGGCCAGTGCGGCGGTGACGACGATGTGGCTCGTCACCGTGAAGAAGCCCGGGATCATGCCCAGCATGTTGGCGACGAAGATGAAGATGAAGAGCGTGAACACGAGCGGGAAATATTTCATGCCGGCGCTGCCCGTGCTCTCGCGCAGCATGTTGGCCACGAACTCGTAGGAGATCTCCGCCATCGCCTGCAGCCGGTTTGGCACCAGCGAGCGGCCCTGGAGGGCCACGATGAAGAAGCCGGCGACCAGAAGCACGGCCAGCAGCATGAACGCCGACGAGTTGGTGAAGGAGACGTCCAAGCCGAAGATCTCGATGGGGATGAGCCGGTGGATCTCGAACTGGTGGATGGGATCGGGCATCCCGCCACCCTCGGTCCCCGCTTGCGGTGCTGCCACTGCCAACCCCCGTCAGTCGTCGTCGTCCGGCACGCTTTTGCCGATGCGGCCGCCGGTCCTGGCCGCGATTTCCTTCTGCAACCGCTCGTAGGAGCGCACCACGTTGAGGACGCCGGCAACAAACCCCAACACGAAGAACAACAGGAACAGCCAGGGCTTCGACCCGAGCCAGTAGTCCAAGCCGTAGCCGATGGCCCCGCCGACGATGACGGCCGCCACGAGCTCGGCGGCCATGCGCATGCCGTAGGCCATGCCGCGCCCGCGCATCTCGGCGTCGAGATCGGCTCGGGCAGCCGCTTCGCGCTCGGCCCTCGCCTTGCCCAGCATGTCGCCGAGGTCGGAGATCCTGCCTCTATATGCAGCCGCGTCGTCGGGGCTCGTCCGGGGTCGGCCAGAACCTCGATCGTCGGCTGGGTCAGGCATGGACCTACGTCCTCGGCGGGAGGCGGCCCGAACTCCCCCGGGGCCATCGAAACGCGGCGCACCATAGGGGCCGGGCGCCTCAAGTGTCAAGAAATGGCCGGGCTTACCAACCACTTACCACGGAAGGTAAAAAGAGCCGTAGCGGCGCGATGCGACAATTGGACCAGCGCGGGGCAGCGAGAGTATCCTTGCGTTGAGTACCCCATCTTCAGCGGGAAGAACCATGAATGAAATCTCGAAGCGATTTGAGAAGGCCGTGGAGGCGGCAAGAGCTTGGCCGGTCGACCGCCAGGACGCGGCGGCCGAGGTGTTCGAGCAAATGAATCGGCTGGCAACCGCGCCCTACAAGTTCACCGATGAGGAGCGCGCCGATCTCGAACAGGCGCTCGCCGAGGCGCAGCGCGGCGAGTTCGCCAGCGATGCCGAGGTAGCCGCCATGTTCGCCCGGCACGGGCTGTGAAGATCCGCTGGGACGTCATGCCCGCGGAGGCGGGCATCCACGACACGTCACCGGAGAAACTCGGATACTTGCATGGGTCCCCGCCTTCGCGGGGATGACGTCAAGCGGCGACGGTGAA
>DATEVP010000341.1:0-2597 GCA_035258465.1 Hyphomicrobiaceae bacterium | reverse complement strand
ACGAAAACGTCTCCGCCCGTCGCCATGGCGCCCGCCTGGATCACAAGGGCGGCAGCCTCCGGGATCGACATGAAGTAGCGGATCGCATCGGGGTGCGTGACAGTCACCGGGCCGCCCGCCGCAATCTGCCGGCGAAACCGGCGCACGACCGAGCCCGAGCTGTCGAGAACGTTGCCGAAGCGCACGATGGTGAACACCGTGCGGCCTTTTCCGCCAGCCGCGCGCGCCTGCAGGATCAGCTCCGCGAGCCGCTTGCTGGCGCCCATGACGTTGGTGGGCCGCACCGCCTTGTCGGTCGACACCAGCACGAACCGCTCCACGCCGCAGGCTTCCGCGGCCTCCGCCAGGACCGCCGTGCCGAACGTGTTGTTTTGCAGCCCGACAGCCACGTTGTGCTCGACGAGCGGCACGTGCTTGTAGGCCGCGGCGTGGTAGACGGTCTGGATCGAATAGCTATCGAGCGTCCGGGTGATGAGCGCGCGCTCCTGGACGGAGCCCAGCACGGCGACCACCTCGGGCACCACGACGGGTCCCGACACCGCCAGCCTCCCGCCCTGCAGGAGCTCGTTGGCCTCCAGCTCGATCTGGTAGAGCTGGGCTTCCCCGCTATCGAGCAGCACCAGCCGCCGCGGCCCGTAGCGCAGGATCTGCCGCACCAGCTCCGAGCCGATCGATCCACCGGCGCCGGTCACCAGCACGGACTTGGCCGTAATGTTGCGCGCCATCAAGTCCGCGTTGGGCGGCACCGGATCGCGGCCTAGGAGGTCCGCCGCCTCCACGGGGTGCAGGTCGCTCACCGTGACACGGCCGGCCGCGAGGTCCTCCATGGCGGGAAGCGTTCTCACCTGGACCCCGAGCGCCTCGAGCTGACGCAGCGCCGCCTGACGCTCGCGCCGCCTCGCCTTGGGCAAGGCCAGCAGCACCTCCTTCACGTCGTGATGCTGGATGACGCCGGCCAGGCGCTCCGGCCGCACCACCTTCAGGCCGCCGACGTACTGGCCCCAGATCGCCGGGCTTGCGTCCACGAAGCCGACAGCCACGTAGTTCGGTGCGTGACGCAGCGCCTGCAGCAGCTGCACGCCCGTGGTGCCGGCCCCATAGATCAGCACGCGCTTGGCATCGCGTGCCGACAGCGGCTGTTCGATGCCGGCCCGCTTGAGAAGCCTACCCGCTGCCTCGCGCGTCGCCCACACGAACGAGGCCCCCAGGATCGGGTAGGTGGCGACGACGGAGCGCGGCACGCCGGTCACACCCGAGAGCAGCACCGCCAATGACCAGATCAGCGCGCTCAAGCCCACAGCCACCAGGATGAGCGCGGCGCCCTGGCCGCCGATAAACCGCGTCACAAGGCGGTAGAGCCCGAGCTGGAAGAAGGTGGCAACGCCGATCACCGGCGCGGCCCAGAAGATCACCGTGAGCGGCCAGGTGGGTGCGACATAGAGCTCGCCGAGCCGCAGCGACATCGCCAACCACAAGGCCAGACTGAGCGAGGTGAGGTCGGCGGCGGCAAGGATGGTGCGTTTCTGATAGCGGCCAAGGCCGATCAGCCGCGGCACCAGGACACGGGCCAAGGCGTCGATCGACGGCAGCTCCTGAAGCCGGATCACACCTTCCCACCGTTCGCTTGAATTGAGCAGGTGACACCCCTCCACGCCACGATACTTGTCGCGAGCCAGGGCTTTGTGATCCGCGGCCGCCGCCTACCGACAGCAATGCTAGGCAGCGCTACACACGCTGTGAACCGACGATCGCCGGTTGCACACAGGCGTGCATGGATCTGCAATAGGACGGCCGATATCTTGTAGTGATGGCAAAGGTGTCGTAGCGAACGTCGGGGCTGGCCGCCGGCATCGTCTGCTACAAGTGCTTCGCGGCAACCCCAGCGGATTGGAGAAAGAGCCTGCAATGCGCATAGCCATGATCGGATCGGGTTACGTCGGCCTCGTCTCCGGCGCCTGCTTCGCCGACTTCGGTCATATCGTGACCTGCGTCGACAACGATCCGGCCAAGATTGCCGCCCTCTCGCGGGGCGAGATGCCGATCTACGAGCCGGGGCTGGCGGAGCTGGTGGCCAAGAATGTGGGCGCGCAGCGCCTGTTTTTTGCAACCGACCTCGCCGAGCCAGTGAGGACCGCCGATGTCATCTTCATCGCCGTCGGCACGCCGTCGCGTCGCGGCGATGGCTACGCCGACCTCACGCACGTCTATCAGGTGGCGCGCGAGATCGCCGCCGTGATCGACGGCTACAAGGTGATCGCGACCAAGTCGACCGTCCCCGTCGGCACGGGCGACGAGGTGGCACGCATCGTCGCCGATGTGCGCCCCGCCGGCAGCTTCGCCGTGGTGTCCAATCCGGAATTCCTGCGCGAGGGCGCCGCGATCAGCGACTTCAAGCGTCCCGACCGCATCGTCATCGGAACCGACGACGATGCACAAGCACAGAAGATTATGACCGACGTCTACCGCCCGCTCTATCTCAATCAGGCGCCGCTGCTGTTTACGGGGCGACGCACGGCGGAGCTCATCAAGTACGCGGCCAACGCCTTCCTCGCGGTGAAAATCACCTTCATCAACGAGATGGCCGATCTGTGCGAGCA
>DATEVP010000340.1:0-3202 GCA_035258465.1 Hyphomicrobiaceae bacterium | reverse complement strand
AACGCCGCTTCCTGCAGCAGCTCGTAGGCGATCTCGTCCGGGCTGTCGCGGGTGGCGGCGATCTCCTGCAGGATCACCTCGCGCTCGCGCTCCAGCTCGTCCTGGGCGTAGCGCGGGATCTGCAGGATGTCGGCCAGGATCTCGAGGGCGAGGCCCATGTCGGGCTCGAGCACGCGCGCGTAGTAGACGGTCGTCTCCAGGCTGGTGGCGGCATTGAGCTCCCCGCCGACCGCCTCGATCTGCTCGGCGATGTCCCTGGCGCTGCGCTGCTCGGTGCCCTTGAAGGCCATGTGCTCGAGGAGATGGGAGATGCCGTGCTCGGCCTCCCGCTCGTGGCGCGCACCGGCGGCGATCCACACCCCGAGCGAGACCGTCTCCACGTGCGGCATGTGGTAGGAGACCACCCGCAAGCCGTTGGCGAGCTTCGTCACCTCGGCGGTCATGCCGCGGCTCCTTTCCTGCGCGTGGCGCGGTTTTCGACGAAGCGCTGCACGGCGCCGAGGTCGTTGGGCAGCACGGTAACCCGCTCCGGGTCGGTCATGAGCGAGGCGAGGCGGGGCGGCAGCGATGGACGCTCGCCGGTGATCGCCTGCATCGCATCGGGAAACTTGGCCGGGTGCGCCGTGGCGAGCGCGATGTGGGGAATGTGCCGGGACTGGTTGGAGAGCGTCTTGCGCGCCGCGACTACGCCGCAGGCGCTGTGCGGGTCGAGCAGGTAGCCGCTGTCGGCCTTCACCCGCCGGATGCAGTCGGCGACGGCGGCCTGATCGACCCGCTCGGCGATGAAATTCTCCCGGTAGGGCACCATCGCTTCGCCCAGCCCGATCGAGCGGCTCTGGCGCAGCCCGTTCATCCTGCCCCGCACGAAGGCGGCGTCGTGGTCGACGGCCTCGAACAGGAAGCGCTCGAAGTTGGATGAGACCTGGATGTCCATGGAGGGCGACGTGGTCGCGACCACGTCCGAGAGCGCGTAGATGCCCGTGCTCCACGCGCGATGCAGAATGTCGTTCTCGTTGGTGGCGATCACCAGCCGCTCCATCGGCAGGCCCATGGCCCGGGCGCAATAGCCGGCGAACACGTCGCCGAAGTTGCCCGTCGGCACCGAGAACTGCACGGAGCGATGCGGGCTGCCCAGCGCGGCGGCCGCCACGAAGTAGTAGCTGACCTGGGCGATGACGCGGCCCCAGTTGATGGAGTTGACGGCGGCGAGCCGCAGGCGGTCGCGGAAGGCGAGGTCGTTGAACATCGCCTTGACCAGGTCCTGGCAGTCGTCGAACGTGCCCTCGATGGCCAGGGCGTGGACGTTCTCCTCCCTGGCCGTCGTCATCATGCGCCGCTGCACGTCCGAGATGCGGCCCTGAGGGAACAGCACGACCGCATCGACGCGGGCCGAGCCGCGAAAGGCCTCGATGGCCGCTCCGCCCGTGTCGCCGGAGGTTGCCGCGACGATGGTGACGCGCTCGCCGCGCGCGGCCAGCACGCGGTCCATCAGACGCGCCAGGAGCTGCATGGCCACGTCCTTGAAGGCGAGCGTGGGACCGTGGAACAGCTCCAGCACCCACAGGCTGCGGTCGATCTGCACGAGCGGCGTCACGGCCGGATGGGCGAAGCGGGCGTAGGCGTCGCGCGCCATTGCCACCAGCTCGGCGCGGGGAATGCTGCCGCCGGCAAACGGCTCGAGCAACGCCACCGCCACCTCGGCGAACGGCTTGCCGGCAAAGGCGGCAATCGCAGCCGGCTCCAGCCGCGGCCAGGTTTTCGGCATATAGAGGCCGCCGTCACGGGCCAGGCCCGCCAGCAGCGCGTCCTCGAAGGAAAGCTCGGGCGCTTCGCCTCTGGTGGAGATGTACCGCACGGACCCGCAAACTCGTTTTCGGTTGGGATTGCCCAAGTGGCACCCTAGGCCGCGAGCTTGGGGCTAACAAGGCGCTCGGCCGTGAAGGCACGGATTTGTTCCGGACCCTTGTTAACTCACTGAGAAACATATCTTTCTGCCGGCAATGTCGAGTTTGAGCAGAACGGGAGGGTGCGTGCCAAAACGCGGGAGCAATGCTATGCTTCTCCGTTCGGGAGGCACATATGCCGGATATTGAAGAGCGCGTGACAAGACTGGAGCGCGAGGTGCAGTCCATTCCCGAAATCCTGGACTTGCAGGGGCGGCTCAACGAGTCGCGGTTCGCTGCCCTGTTTGCCGAAATTGATGGGATCAAGCGCAAGCTCGATGGCGTTGTCGGCGAGGTCAAGGCGTTGCCGCGCATCCTCGCCGAGATGCTGGCCGAGCGAGACCGCAAGGGCTGATCTGATTGCTTCCAGGTCACCGCGCCGGGCGCAGGCGGCTGGCGGCAAAGGCCACGTAAACGCCGATCAAAGTGAGCCCGAGGCCGTACCAGGTCAGCGCGTATTCGAGATGGCGGTTGGGCAGGTCGAGGCGGGTGACGCCGCCTGCGGGCAGGCCGCCGGGAGGCGCGGGCTTGGCGTCCGCATCGACCGTGAAGGCCAGGGCCTCCGCCCCGGTGCCGCCGAAGGCCGAGGCGTGCAAGGCGGCCACGTCGGGCCAATACCACAGGTTGTGCGCAACATCGTTGGCCGGCGTGAACATCCCCCGAACGTGCGGTTTACGGACGAGGCCCGTCACCTCCGTCTCGCCCGCCACCTGACCCTCATGCCGGCTGGCGGCATCCTTGCGTGCATCGGGCACGAAGCCGCGGTTGATCCACACGAAGCGCGCCGGCGCATACTCGAGCGGCGCATACACGTGCCAGCCGAGCCCGGACGGCGCCGGGGCGTACAGATAGCGCTCCTTGTCGTGGTGGAAGCGACCTCTCGAGGCGACGTGCAGGTATTCGAGATCCTCCGCCTCGATCACGGTGGCGCGCATGTCGCGCATCAACCGGACCGGCGGGGCGTTGACCCGGGCCGCGATCTTGGCGATCAGGCCTTCCTTCCAGCGCTTGCGCTCGAGCTGCCAGGTGCCGAGCCCGATCAGCACGGCAAGGCCGGCGGCGGCGAAGGCCGTCGGCCAGAGGAGCCCGGCCCGTCTCAGCCGCGCGAGCATGGGTTGGTCTCAATCCGAGGTGAAGCGGCCTTCCTCGGCCTTGTGCTTGTATTGCAGGGCAATCAGCGTCGCCTTCAGCACGCGCAGCAGGAAGAACGCCAGCAGCGGCGTGGCGATCCCCCACAGCACGACGTGCACCCACACCGG
>DATEVP010000339.1:0-4232 GCA_035258465.1 Hyphomicrobiaceae bacterium | reverse complement strand
CGGCGCAAGCCTCGGCCCCTCACCCTAGCCCTCTCCCCACTGAAAAGTGGGGAGAGGGGACCGGTCGCGCCCGAGGCCGCGCCATGATCATCGCCATCGATGGCCCGGCCGCTTCGGGCAAGGGCACGCTGGGAAAGCGCATCGCCGACCACTTCGGCCTGGCGCACCTCGACACCGGCTTGCTCTATCGGGCGGTGGCGCGCGACGTGCGCCGCAAGGGCGGCAGGCTCGACGATGCAGGCTTGGCGACGGCGGCGGCGCGCGAGCTCGATCCGTCCACGCTCGAGGATCCGGCGCTGCGTGCCCCCGGCCTCGGCGAGGCGGCCTCGATCGTCGCCCGTATCGCGCCGGTGCGCGCCGCCCTCCTGCAGTTCCAGCGCGACTTCGCCCGCCGCCCGCCCGGCGCGGTGCTGGACGGCCGCGATATCGGCACGGTGGTGTGCCCGGATGCCGACGTCAAAATCTATGTCACGGCCTCCCCCGAGGTGCGCGCCCGGCGGCGCCATCGGGACAAGACGAGCCGCGGCGAGCCTGCCACCTACGAGGCGGTGCTGGAGGACATCCGCCGCCGCGATGAACGCGACGCCAGCCGGGACGCAGCCCCCATGCGGCAGGCAGCCGATGCCTTCTTGCTGGATACCAGCAATTTGGATATAGAAGCCGCATTCAACACTGCCGTCGGCGTGATCCTCGGGAAGGCAGGCCAGCGCGGGGGCTCGTGAGCTCTCCAATCCAGCTGGCACAGGGACGCTCCGGCGGGCGAATACGCACATCATGGGCACCGGCTGGGAGGCGCCGCGCGCTTCCCGGGCTGCAAGGCTTTCAGCCGGCGGATGCCCGAGGACACGAGGACAGGAGTAGCGATGAGCACCGCGGTTGGTGAGCAGAAGGAAATGAACCCCACGCGCGACGACTTCGCCGCGCTCTTGAACGAGAGCATGTCGAGCGAGGACGCCTTCGAGGGCAGCGTGGTCAAGGGCACGATCACGGCCATCGAGAAGGACCTTGCCGTCATCGACGTCGGCCTGAAGATGGAAGGGCGCGTGGCGCTGCGCGAGTTCGGCCTGCCGGGCAAGCCGGCCGAGCTCAAAGTCGGCGACACGGTGGAGGTCTACCTCGAGCGCATCGAGAACGCGCTGGGCGAGGCCGTCCTCTCGCGCGAGAAGGCGCGCCGCGAGGAGAGCTGGACGCGGCTCGAGGCCAAGTTCAACAACAAGGATCAGGTCGAGGGCGTCATCTTCAACAAGGTCAAGGGCGGCTTCACCGTCGACCTCGATGGTGCCGTCGCGTTCCTGCCGGGCAGCCAGGTGGACGTGCGCCCCGTGCGCGACATCGGCCCGCTCATGCATTCCCCGCAACCCTTCAAGATCCTGAAGATGGACCGCCGCCGCGGCAACATCGTCGTGTCGCGCCGCGAGGTCCTGGAGGCGACGCGCGCCGAGCAGCGCTCCGAGATCGTCGCCAAGCTCACCGAGGGGCAGGTGATCGAGGGCGTGGTCAAGAACATCACCGACTACGGCGCCTTCATCGACCTCGGCGGCATCGACGGCCTGCTGCACGTCACCGACATGGCCTGGCGCCGCGTCAACCACCCGAGCGAGATCGTCAACGTCGGCGACACGGTCAAGGTGCAGATCGTGCGCATCAATCCCGAGACCCAGCGCATCAGCCTCGGCATGAAGCAGCTGCAGGCCGATCCGTGGGCCGGCATCGAGGCCAAGTACCCGGTCGGCATGCGCCTCAAGGGCACCGTCACCAACATCGCCGACTACGGCGCCTTCGTGGAGCTCGAGCCCGGCGTGGAGGGCCTGATCCACGTCTCGGAGATGAGCTGGACCAAGAAGAACATCCATCCCGGCAAGATCGTGTCCACCAGCCAGCAGGTGGAGGTGCAGGTGCTGGAGGTCGACGCCCAGAAGCGGCGCATTTCGCTGGGCCTCAAGCAGACCCAGGACAACCCCTGGGAGGTGTTCCTCGCCGCGCATCCCAAGGGCGCGGTGGTCGAGGGCCCGATCCGCAACATCACCGAGTTCGGCCTGTTCGTCGGGCTGGACGGCAGCGTCGACGGCATGGTGCATCTATCCGACCTCGATTGGAACAAGTCGGGCGACGAGGCCATCAAGGACTACAAGAAGGGCGACACCGTCAAAGCCGTGGTGCTCGACGTCGACGCGCAGAAGGAGCGCATCAGCCTCGGCATCAAGCAGGTCGGCGGCGATCCGCTCGAGAGCATCGGCAAGATGAAGAAGGGCAGCCAAGTCACCTGCGAGGTGATGGCGGTGCAGGAGAACGGCATCGAGGTGAAGCTCGCCGATACCGACATGACCACCTTCATCAAGCGGTCCGACCTGTCGCGCGATCGCTCCGAGCAGCGGCCCGAGCGCTTCAACGTCGGCGACAAGGTCGATGCCGCCGTCGTCAGCGTCGACCGCAACAGCCGCCGCGTCAGCGTGTCGATCAAGGCGCTTGAGATCGCCGAGGAGAAGCAGGCGGTCGCCCAATACGGCTCCTCCGACAGCGGCGCCTCGCTCGGCGACATCTTCAAGGCTGCCATCAAGAAGAAGGAAGGCAGCGAGGAGAAGGACGAGGGGGGAGAGGCGGAGAGCCGCGAGGACAAGCCCACCTGACGCGCCGGCGAAGAGACGCTAAGTGAGAGCCCGCATGGCATTCGAGACGGAAACTGCCCTCGACCGGCGCCGCCTGCGCCGCCGCGTGTCATGGTGGCGAGCGTTCGCCGTGCTCGCAGGCCTGTTGGCATTCGGGCTCCTCGTCTTCTCCTCGACCGACGGTGCCGGCATCGCCGAGCGCCAGCAGATCGCGCGCGTCAGCCTCGAAGGCCTGATCACCGAGGACCGCGACCAGCTCAAGCTCTTCAAGCGGCTCGCCGAGGCCAAGCACGTCGCCGGCGTGATCTTGTTCATCAACAGCCCCGGCGGCACCACCACCGGCGGCGAGGCGCTGTTCGAAGGGATCAGGGAAATCGCCAAGGTGAAGCCGGTGGTGGCGCAGTTCGGCACGCTGGCCACCTCTGCCGCCTACATCGCCGGGCTGGCCGCGGACTACATGGTCGCCCGCGGCAACACCATCACAGGCTCGGTCGGCGTCATCTTCCAATGGGTGGAGGTGTCCCAGCTGCTGGACAAGCTCGGCATCAAGATGAACGAGGTCAAGAGCGGCCCGCTGAAGGCCAATCCCTCGCCCTTCCAGCCGCTCGACGAGGCCGGCAAGTCCGTGGCCGAGCAGATGGTCGCCGAGTCCAAGCGCTGGTTCGTCCAGTTGGTGGCCACCCGGCGCAACATCGACACGGGTGCCGTGGCCGGCCTGGAGCAGGGCCGCGTTTTCTCGGGGCGCGAGGCGCTGGCCCACAAGCTCATCGACGAGGTCGGCGGCGAGGCCGAGGCGATCAAGTACCTCCAGGAAAAGCGCAATCTTCCCAAGGACCTCAAGGTCATCGACTGGAAGCCCAAGCGCGAGAGCACTTGGGGCCTGTTCGCCCTGTCGATGCGGGCGCTGGGCAGCCTCCTGGGCGAGCGCATGGCCGGCGAAATCGCCCGCGTTTTCGACAGCGGCCAGGCACTTGGCAGCTTGCGCCTTGACGGCTTGGTCTCGGTTTGGCAGGGTGCCGAAAGATGAGCTATTACAATGACTTTCCGGGGGTGGGAGGCATGTCGATGATCAAGTCCGAGCTCATTTCGAGGATTGCAGCATCCAACCAGCACCTGTATCACCGCGACATCGAGCGCATCGTCAACGTCATCTTCAGCGAGATCGTCGAGGCATTGGCCCGCGGCGATCGCGTGGAGCTGAGGGGCTTCGGCGCCTTCACCGTCAAGCATCGGGCGCCCCGCGTCGGGCGCAACCCGCGCACCGGCGCGGCCGTCTCCGTGGCCGAGAAATTCGTGCCGTTCTTCAAGACCGGCAAGGACTTGCGCGAGCGGCTGAACGGCGCCAAGCACTGAGCCCACATCGTGAGTGGCACCTAGGCGATGCTGCGTCGGATCATCTGGTACGTGGTGGCGGTGCCGGCCGCGATCCTGCTGGTGACGCTGGCCGTCATCAATCGCCACGGCGTGCGGCTGACGCTGGACCCCTTCCGGCCCGATGAGCCGCTGCTGTCCCTGGTGCTGCCCTTCTACATCTATCTCTTCGGCACGTTGCTGATCGGCATCGTCATCGGCGGCGCCGCCACCTGGAGGACGCAGGCGCGCTGGCGGCGCGCGGCCCGCCGGCAT
>DATEVP010000338.1:0-5740 GCA_035258465.1 Hyphomicrobiaceae bacterium | reverse complement strand
ACATGCGGCCGATATAGCCTGGTGGCGCGATGCTGCGCAGCATCGCGTCGTAGAAGACCATCGCGAAGCCGAAGGCCATCGCCGCCGCAGCGTACAGCACCTGGCCGAGGAAGACGTACTGTGGCGACGGCTTCACCAGCCATAAGGCCGACGTCGCTGCCGCCGTGAGAAGGGTGAACGTGAAGAGCCAAGGCTTGCGGCGGCCCATGCAATCGGCGATCGCGCCGAGCGCCGGGCCGGCAAATGCCACGATCAGCGCCGCAGCCGTCACGCTGTGGCTCCATTGGACCGCGCCATCGACGGGGTTCTCGGCCACGGCCTGCGCAAAGTAGACGGCGAAGATGAAGGTCGTGACGATCGTCGGAAAGGCCGAGTTCGCCCAATCGTAGAGACACCAGGACGCCAAGCCCAGTGGGCTCGTCCTGGCGACGGCGGCGTTCGGCTGGGACATCATCTCTTGCTCGCTCTCGATCGATCGCGGCACGGCGCCGCGAGGCGCTCTCACGTGCGCCGTGCAGTCGCGTCCTTGTTCGGGCGCTCCCGAGCCTCCTTGAGACCAGCGTAGAGCAAGTCGATCTCTTCTCGATACCTCTCCTCGACGGCCCGCCGCTTGACCTTGAGCGTCGGCGTCAACAGGCCGTGCTGGATGGTCCACGGCTCGAGGACGAGGTGGACACCGCGTACCTGTGCGTAAGCGGGCTGGTCCGAAAGCAAGTCGCCAATCCGCCGCAAGACCATTTTGACGGCATCCCTCGAATTGGGGGCCTGGGGATCGAGACCGAACTTGGATGCGAAGGAATTCCAGTCCTGAACGTTGAGCGAGATGGCTGCCGTGAGACACGGGCGACCAACTCCAAGCACACAGACCTGTTCGAAGAGCGGGTCTTGCTTGATCGCTGCCTCGATCGTGCTCGCCATGACCTTCTCGCCGGTCGACAGGGCAAGGCGCTCCCCCAGGCGTCCGCTGATGTAGACACGGCCGTCGCGAATCTCCGCGATGTCTCCGGTCCTCAACCAGCCGTTGGAATCGATGGCGCGTGCAGTCGAAGCCTGATCCTGCCAATAGCCCTTCATTACCGATGGCGAGCGAACCAGGAGCTCATTGTGTTCGCCAAGCTTGATGTCCAAGCCATGCAGGGGCAGGCCAACGGAGCCTGGCAGGCTTTCGTCCAACGTCGTCGCAGTAACCACAGGGGCGGCCTCGGTCAAGCCGTAGCCCTCCACCAGCGGCAGGCCCAAGCCCATGAGAAAACGGGCAATGTCGGCAGGCAGCGACGCGCCGCCACTGACAGCGACCCGCAGCCTGCCGCCGAAAGCGCCGAGGACACGGCGAGCAACGAGCTTGTCGAGGAGAGGCCAGAGGAGGCGCCACGCCAACCCGGGCAAGCGGCCTCGGCGCCGCTTTGCTTCGTGAAGCTGCCAGCCAACCTCCGCGGTCCGACGAACCAGCGCACCTTTGATCGGGTGTGCCTGGAGCTCGCGCCGAATGGCCTCGTGCACGCGTTCGTAGATGCGCGGCACGGCGAGGAAGACGGTCGGGCGGATCGCCAGCAGGTCATCCCGCAATGTCTCGACGGATCGCGCGTAGGCGACCGTCGCGCCACCCATCATCGGCAGGTAGTATCCCAGGGTGCGCTCGAACGCATGAGCGAGTGGCAGGAACGACAGGAATACGTCGCTGCGGAAGGGGGGAATGAACTTGGTCGCGGCCTCGCAATTCCAAAGAATTGCGAAGTGGCTCAACATCACTCCTTTTGGAAGCCCGGTTGTTCCGGACGTATAGATGAGGGTCGCGGTCGCGTGGGGGTCCAGCTCCTGTTGCCGCGGCGCATCCGCGATCGTCGGCAAGGCGTCTGCAAGCGACGTGACAGCTGGAGGGCCCGGGAACGCGGAAGAGCTCGAGGCATCCGTCTCTCGCACCCAGACGTGCTTCACTGCTGGAAATTGCTGACACAGCGCGGCCAGCGCGGCCCACCGCTCCCATGTGCCGACGAGAATGAGCTTTGCGCCCGAGTCGGCCAGGATATGAGCGGCGTTCGCGACACTGTCGTGCGTGTAAAGGGGGACCGTGATGAGGCCGGCTGCCATTGCCGCAATATCGAATGCGACCCAGTCGGTGCCGTTCGGGAGCTGGACTGCGACCCGGTCGCCCTCACCGAGCCCGGCTTTGCCCAGGGCGGCGTGATAGCGCGCCACCAGCCGCGCCATGTCGCGCCAGCTGAAGTCGCGCCACTGGCCGGAGGCGCTGTCCCATTCGCGGTATCCAATTGAGTCCGGGGTTCTCGCGACCCTCTCGCGGAAGAGCCCGGACAGCGTCTTCGCTGTGGCGGGCGCGATGATATCGGTCTGGTCGTCGAGATGCGCGTTCATGACCATCACAAGCGTGCGTCCAATCAGCCCCTGCATTGATGTGGCTCAAGCCCGCATACCGATGCGCCTCCAGGTCTTGCAGCCTGAGGAAGATTCTTCGATGAACGTTCACAATACCGAACCCAGGGCCGCAGGCAGGTTGTGATCTTCACACCAGGCGGGTCCAGGGATCCCAGCTCGCAGCAAGCCATAGCGTGCCAAGTCCCGCAGCGATGGCCAATGCGGTGCCCGCAACCAGCATGGCCCCAAAGTTGCGGCCGCCCGTCATCGTCGCCAGCACGGCCTTCGACACGGAGTTGACGCCGAGAGCGAGGAGGATTGCCAGGGCTGCCGTTTCGACGGCGAGATCGGCACGCCCAAGCCGTGCCATCGACAGCGTGATGGCGTCGACGTCGGCAATGCCGGAAGCCGCGGCGAGTGCCATCACTGTCGTGGTGCCCGTCCAAAGCGTGAGCGCCTTGGCCAACATCATCACGACAGTGAGGATGACGCCGAAGCCGAGGACGACGCCCAAATCGAACGGGTTCTTCAGCAGCAGCGGCTCGGCCATGGTCTTGTCCCTGTTCAGGCCCCAGCGCAGGAGAATGCCGGCGAAGAGGACCTGAGCGAGGACGGCGGAAGCGAGCGGCGGCAGCAGCCACGGCACCAGCGCGAAATTGAAGACGCTTGCCACGGCCAGCACGCGCAGCGCCATCACCGCGCTCGACAGTAGACTGGCCGCGGCGCACAGGCGTTGCCGTTCCGGGCAATCGCGCGCAAGCTTCGCCATGGTCAGCGTGACGACCGTCGACGACACGAGACCGCCTGCCAATCCTGACAGCACGACGCCGCGCTCGGCACCAGCCACCCGAATAGCCACGTATCCCGCAAATGACATCGCGGCGATTGTGATCGTCATCAGCCAAATCTCATGCGGATTGAGGGCACCGAGCGGGCCCATCTCGCGATTGGGAAGGATCGGCAGCAGGATGACCGTCATGGCCAACAGCATGAGGCCCGCTCGCAGCTCCTCCCAGGTCAGCCGCTCGAGCCAGGCATGCAGCACCGCCTTGAGGGCGAGCAGCATCGCCGTCGCAACCCCCGCCGCTGCCGCGGCGACCATGTCCACCATGGCGAAGGCGCCGAGAGAGAAGGCCAACATGGCGGCCACTGCGGTCGTCGCGCCATACGACTTTGCGTGCTCTATCTCGCGCAATCGGAAGAGCACGATGCCCGCCGTGAACACCGCGAAGGCAAGGCCCAGCGCTACGACGCCCCAATCACCGAGCGCGCGCGCGAGACCTCCCCACACGCCGCCGAGCAATCCCGCCAGGGCGAGGGTCCGCAGCCCGGCTGCGCGCTCGCCTTCATGCTCCTCGCGCTGCTTCCATCCTCTCTCGATGCCAATGATCAGGCCGATGGCAAGGGCGACGGCGAGGCGCTCGATGAATTCGAAGGTGTCCATGACGCGCCATATGTCCCGAACGGGATCGCCGTAACGCGTTCAACATGGTGTGGGCTGGAGCGGCCTCGCCTTGACCCTTATCAATGCTGGGGAGCCGGGCGCGGCGGCTACTGAAGCCATTCGACGGTCCTGAGAAAGAGGTGCGTCTATCGAGCTTCGCCGGGGGCGTGCGGCCGAAGGAGCGATGCGCCGGTCATCTCGGCCGGCTTCGGCAGGCCCAGCAGCTCGAGCAGCGTAGGCGCGATGTCGGCGAGCCGGCCGTCCGCCAGCGCTGCGCCGCCGCCGTCCATCAGCAGCACGGGCACCGGGTTGGTCGTGTGGGCCGTATGCGGCTCGCCGGTCTCCGGATCGCGCATCATCTCGCAATTGCCGTGGTCGGCGGTGACGAGCAGGGCGCCGTCAACCTTGCGAATCGCCTCGGCGAGACGGCCCAGCCCCGTGTCGACCGCCTCAACGGCCTTGATCGCGGCGGACAGGCTGCCGGTGTGGCCGACCATATCCGGATTGGCGTAGTTGAGGACGATGAGGTCGTATTTGCCGGACACGATAGCGGCGACCGCCTTGTCGGTCAGTGCGGGCGCGGACATTTCGGGCTTCAGGTCGTAGGTTGCAACCTTGGGGGAAGGCACCAAGATTCGCTCCTCGCCGGGATACTGCATCTCCTTGCCGCCGTTGAGAAAGTAGGTGACGTGCGGATATTTCTCCGTCTCTGCCATACGCAGCTGGGTGCGGCCGGCATCGGCCACCACCTGGCCCAGCATGTTCGGTAGCGTCTGCGGCGGGAAGATCGTGTGCATGAACGCGTCGAGCTTGTCGCTGTACTGAGTCATGCCAACCGCTATGGCGATCCGAGTCGAGTGCCGCCGCTCGAAACCTGAGAATTCAGGATCGAGCAGGGCCGTGAGGATTTCGCGCACCCGATCGGCGCGAAAGTTGAAGCACAGCAGGCCGTCTCCATCGCGCATGCCGCCATAGCTGCCGACCACTGCCGGTATCACGAATTCGTCGCCGATCTCATGTGCGTAGGCATCGGCTATGACCGCCCGAGCATCGAGGAAATGCCGGCCATCGGCCGCTGCGATGGCATCGTAGGCCTTGGCAACTCGGTCCCAGCGATTGTCTCGGTCCATGGCGTAGTAGCGACCGCAGATCGTGGCGATCGGAGCGGACGGCGGCAGGAGCTCGATCAGGCGGCTGATGTGCTCATGTGCCGACCTCGGTGGCGTGTCTCGGCCATCGGTGAAGGCATGCACAACGGTTGGTACGTTCGCGCCGGCGAGAACCCTCGCAAGTTCCACCGCATGATCCTGATGCGAATGCACGCCCCCCGGCGAGGCCAACCCCATGAGGTGACAGGTGCCACCGGTCTGACGCAGGCACTGAATGAGGGCAAGCAGCGCGGGGGCCCTGCCGATGTCGCCGTCAGCGATTGCCGCATTGATGCGCGGCAACTCCTGCAGGACTTTGCGGCCGGCGCCGATGTTGAGATGACCGACTTCGGAGTTGCCCATCTGGCCCTGGGGCAAGCCTACGTCTTCGCCGGACGCGCGCAGAAGCGCATGTGGACAGGTCTCCCACAACCGGTCGAAGGTCGGCGTGTGTGCCTGGCGCACGGCATTGTCGGCAGGGTCCTCTCGCCAACCCCAGCCATCAAGGACCACCAGCATCACAGGGCGGCGTTGCTGCATGCTCAGGACCCTCCAGTTTCAACAGTGCGATGCCTGCGCCGTCGTGGATAGGCGCCAGAGCTCTCGCCACAATACACCATGAGTTCCGGCCAACCGGTGATGGATTGCTGCCATGCTGCGCACCGTCGGGTTCGATGGCGAGCAGGTCGCAAGCAGACGAGGCAATGGACAGCACCGGCGAACTTCCCGCTGGAGACCTCTGCCGCGGGATGGCAGAAAGCACCCGTCTTCATTGGAT
>DATEVP010000337.1:0-7422 GCA_035258465.1 Hyphomicrobiaceae bacterium | reverse complement strand
TGAGCTCAGCCAGGCGGGGAGAAATCTACCGCAGATCCTGGCGGCCAGCGGCTGGAAAGCTGCGACGGGGCGAGATGTTTGCGCGCGAAACCGCACAGGCGGCGCACTTTACCGCCTGTGCCCGGGTTCGCTTCGCCCGATGCTTAAAATTACTTCCTGGCCTCCATCTTCGGCGATTTGCACGGTTTCGCCGAGATTTGGCAGCGGTGGAAGGTCTGTCCGAGGGTCTCGCCGACCGAAGATCGACTGCACTCGTAGGTGACGTCCTCCGCATTGGAGACATCCATGTAGCGCTCCCCCAGATGGAAGCGCACATCGGCGGCCCAGCTCTTGTCGGCTTGGCCTTGCGCCAGCGCCACGCTCAGGCCCTGGTCGCCGACCACCCGGCGCGTATCCCGGCACCGGTCGCCGCGAAACTCGCTCTCCTCTCGCCGGATGTAGCTATAGACGCGCGCATAGTATCTGCTGCGCTCCAGCCGCTCGGCCCGGTGCTGCTGGCGAATGGTTTTTCTCACCCATACCGAGTCATCGATACCCTGTGCCTGGGCCGGTACGGGTACGAGCAGGGCCAAGGTGATGAAGATGGGTAGGAGTTTCATCTGTCCCTCTTGGGCTTTGACGCTTCACCACGCCACGCCGCGCCAGCCGCGCTTGGGCAGGGCCAGCTCGCCGTGACTATCGTATTGGATCGCATGGTCTTTGCGCCCGGGCCAACGGTGCGCGGCGAGTTAACCCCGCAATCCACAGGCTGCGCCCGGCCCCGCCGCGCGGGCTGACCGGCCGGCGATACAGGGGAAAGGCCGTGGATCGCGCAGGCTCGAAGGAAGGTTCACACCTCCAGGATGAACCGCTGCGGCTCCTCCAGGGCCTCCTTGACGCGCACCAGGAAGGTGACGGCGTCCTTACCGTCGACGATGCGGTGATCGTAGGTGAGCGCCAGGTTCATCATCGGCCGCGCCACGATCTGTCCGCCCCTGACCACCGCCCGCTCCTCGATGCGGTGCATGCCGAGGATGCCCGACTGCGGCGCGTTGAGGATGGGGGTCGACAGCAGCGAGCCATAGACGCCGCCGTTGGTGATGGTGAAGGTGCCGCCCTGCATCTCCTCGATCGACAGCCGGCTCTCGCGGGCGCGCTTGCCGAAGTCGGCGATCGCCTGCTCGATCTCGGCGAGCGACATGCGGTCGGCCTCGCGCACCACGGGCACCACCAGCCCCTTGTCGGTGCCGACCGCCACGCCGATGTGGTAATAGTTCTTGTAGACGATGTCCTGGCCGTCGATCTCGGCATTGACGGCGGGGATCTCGCGCAGCGCCTGCACGCAGGCCTTCACGAAGAAGCCCATGAAGCCGAGCTTCACGCCGTGGCGCTTCTCGAAAAGGTCCTTGTATTCGGCGCGCAGCTTCATGATGGCGCTCATGTCCACGTCGTTGAACGTGGTGAGCATCGCCGCCGTGTCCTGCGCCTCCTTGAGGCGCCGCGCGATCGTCTGCCGCAGGCGCGTCATGCGCACGCGCTCCTCGCGCGCGGCATCGTTGGCCGGCGAAGGCGCGCGCATCTGCTGCACGGGCACGGGCGCCATGGGGGCGAAGGCTACGGCCTCGGCCGGCGCGCCCATCCTGGCCGGCGCTTCCGCGACGTCGGCCTTCAATACCTGGCCGCGCCGGCCCGAGCCTGGAATGTCGCCGGGTACCAGGCCTTTCTCCTCCATCAGCTTGCGCGCGGCGGGCGCCGGGGGCATCTCGCCTCTTTCGCGGGGCGCCGGTTTGGGGGCGGGCGCGCGTGGCGCTGGCGCCGGCTCCGCGGCTGGCTGGGCTCTCGCCGTCGCGTCATCTCCCGCGGGCCGTGCGGGTTTCGGCTGAGCCTTGGCCGGTGCCTCGGCGCCTTCGCTGATCGAGCCGAGGATGGCGCCGATGGCAACGGTCGCGCCCTCCGGCACCTTGATATCGGAGAGTACGCCGGCGGTCGGGGCCGGCACCTCCACCGTCACCTTGTCGGTCTCCAGTTCGACCACCGGCTCATCGGCCGCGACCGCCTCGCCGGGCTTCTTGAACCACTGGCCCACGGTCGCCTCGGTGACCGATTCACCGAGCGCCGGCACCTTGATGTCGATCGCCATTTTTCCCCACCACGTCAGCCGGCAAGCGCCTGCTCGGCCAGCGCCTTCTGCTCCTGATTGTGCTTGCTGGCTTGGCCAGTCGCCGTGGCCGCCGAGGCCGGCCGGCCGACGTAGCGCGGCCGCGCGTGGTCGGCGGCGGTGTGCTGCAGGACCCACTCGATGTTGGGCTCGACGAAGGTCCAGGCGCCCATGTTCTTGGGCTCCTCCTGCGCCCACACCACCTCGGCCTGCGCAAACCGCCCAAGCTCCGCGATCAGCGCGCGGGCCGGGAAGGGATAGAGCTGCTCGAGGCGCATGAGATAGACGTCGTCGATGCCGGCGGCCTCCCGCACCTCGTAGAGGTCGTAGTAGACCTTGCCCGAGCACAGCACGACGCGGCGGATCTCGCCGTCGGGCCTCAGCGCGATCTTCTCGCCCGGCCGCGACTGCGCATCGTCCCACAGCACGCGATGGAAGGTGGTGCCGGGGCCCATCTCGCCGAGCTCCGAGGTGACGCGCTTGTGGCGCAGGAGCGATTTGGGCGTCATCAGCACCAAGGGCTTGCGGAACTTGCGGTGCAGCTGCCGGCGCAGGATGTGGAAGTAGTTGGCGGGCGTGGTGCAGTTGGCGACCTGCCAATTGTCCTCCGCGCACAGCTGCAGGAAGCGCTCCAGCCGCGCCGAGGAGTGCTCCGGACCCTGCCCCTCGTAGCCGTGCGGCAGCAGACAGACGAGGCCCGACATCCTGAGCCACTTGCGCTCGCCCGAAGAGATGAACTGGTCGAACACGACCTGGGCGCCGTTGGCGAAATCGCCGAACTGGCCCTCCCACATGACGAGCGCGTTGGGCTCGGTCAGGGTGTAGCCGTACTCGAACGCCAGCACCGCCTCCTCGGACAGCATCGAGTTGATGACCTCGAACCGGCCCTGGTCGGGCGAGACGTATTTCAGCGGCGTATAGCGGCGCTCGCTCTCCTGGTCGATCAGCACAGAGTGGCGCTGCGAGAAGGTGCCGCGCTCGCTGTCCTGGCCGGAGAGGCGAACGGGAAAGCGTTCGTTCAGCAGCGTGCCGAAGGCCAGGTGCTCGGCCATCGACCAGTCGAGCCCGGTGCCGGTCTCGACCATCTCGCGCCGCCGCTGCAGCAGGCGCTGGATCGTCTTGTGCGCGTTGAAGTCCTGCGGGATGGCGGTGATGCGCCGCCCCACCTCTTTGAGCGTCTCGATGGCAACGCCGGTCTCACCGCGCCGCGCCTCATCCTCGGCGAAGCCGACCTTGGCCCAGCGGCCGTCGAGCCAATCCGCCTTGTTGGGCCGGTAACCTTCGGAGGCAGCCAGCTCCTCGTCGAGATGGGCGCGAAACCTGGCCTGCATACCCTCGACTTCCTGCTCGCTGACGACACCTTCCTCGATCAGCCGCTTGGAGTAGACCTCGACCGCCCTCGGGTGCGACTTGATCGCCTGGTACATCAGCGGCTGGGTGAAGGCCGGCTCGTCGGACTCGTTGTGGCCGTACCGGCGGTAGCAGAACATGTCGATGACGACCGGCTTCTGGAACCGCTGCCGGAACTCGGTGGCGATCTTGGAGACGTGCACGACGGCTTCCGGATTGTCGCCGTTCACGTGGAAGATCGGCGCCTCCACCATCTTGGCCACGTCCGAGCAGTAGGGCGAGGAGCGCGAATAGCGCGGGCTCGTGGTGAAGCCGATCTGATTGTTGATGATGAAGTGGATCGACCCGCCCGTGCGGTGTCCCTTGAGGCCCGACAGCCCGAAGCACTCGGCCACCACGCCCTGGCCAGCGAAGGCCGCATCGCCGTGGATCAGCAGCGGCAGCACGGGCGTGCGCTCGCCCGGCTTGCAGCCGTGCTGGTCCTGCTTGGCGCGCACCTTGCCGAGCACGACGGGATCGACGATCTCGAGGTGCGAGGGGTTGGCGGTGAGCGAGAGGTGCACGTTGTTGCCGTCGAAGGAACGGTCGGAGGAGGCGCCGAGGTGGTACTTCACGTCGCCGGAGCCCTCGACGTCGTCGGGCTTGAACGAGCCCCCCTTGAACTCGTTGAAGATGGCGCGGTGCGGCTTGCCCATGACGTTGGCGAGCACGTTGAGGCGCCCGCGATGCGCCATGCCGATGACGATCTCCTTGATGCCGAGCTGGCCGCCGCGCTTGATGATCTGCTCGAGCGCCGGCACCATCGCCTCCGCCCCGTCGAGGCCGAAGCGCTTGGTGCCGGTGTACTTGACGTCGGCGAACTTCTCGAAGGCCTCCGCCTCGATCAGCTTGTTGAGGATCGCCCGCTTGCCCTCCCTGGTGAAGGCGATGTCCTTGTCGCGGCCCTCGATGCGCTCCTGGATCCATGATTTCTGCGCCGGCGAGGTGATGTGCATGAACTCCACGCCGATGTGGCGGCAGTAGGTGCGGCGCAGGATCTTCAGGATCTCGCGCACGGTGGCCATTTCCAGGCCCAGCACCTTGTCGATGAAGATCGGCCGGTCGAGATCGGCTTCCGTGAAGCCGTAGGTCTCGGGCCGCAGCTCCTTGTGCACCTTGCGCTCCGACAGGCCGAGCGGGTCGAGGTCGGCGGCGAGATGGCCCATGACGCGGTAGGCGCGGATCAGCATCAGCGCGCGGATGCTGTCCTGCGTCGCGCGCAGGGAGGCCGCCGGGCTCAGCTCCACGCCGGCGCGGCCGGCACGGGCCTTGAGGGAGTCGCGTACCTCCCGCTCCACTTCGCCATAGTCGCCGGTCAGCGCCCCGATCAGCTCGCGATTGCCTTCCGCTTCGATCCGCTCCAGCGGCTTGGCCCAGGATGGACCGTGGCCGCCACCGTCTCCCCGCGCCGTCCCCTGCTCTTCCTGGAGGCTGGCAAAGAAATGCCGCCATTCGTCGCTGACGGACCCCGGGTTGCGCTCGTATTGCGCCCGCATCTCCTCGATGTAGGCGGCATTCGCCCCCTGCAGGAAGGAGGTGCGCGCGAAAGCTTCGTTCTTCGGCTGGCGTGTCATGGCGAATCGACGTTCCGCTGAGGGTGACGGGGCAGGATCGCACGCAGCAATGACAGGAACGCCTACGACGTGGCGACTACCTACCACAACACTGCATTTAGTACAGACGCGGACTTAGACCAGAGCTGACTCGGCTCGCGCCGGGCTTGCGCCTGCTCATGAAACGGGCACGCGGGCGCTATTTGCCGGCCAGCACCTTCGCCAGCGTGGTGCCCAGCGAGGCCGGGCTGTCGGCCACGGCGATGCCGGCGGACTTCATGGCCTCGACCTTGTCCTCGGCGCGGCCCTTGCCGCCGGCGATGATCGCACCGGCGTGGCCCATGCGCCGGCCGGGTGGGGCGGTCAGCCCGGCGATGAATCCCGCCATCGGCTTCTTGCGGCCTTTCCTGGCCTCGCTACTGATGAACTCGGCGGCGTCCTCCTCGGCCGCGCCGCCGATCTCGCCGATCATGATGATGGAGGTGGTGGCGGGGTCGGCCAGAAACATCTCCAGCACGTCGATGAACTCGGTGCCCTTGACCGGATCGCCGCCGATGCCGACCGCCGTCGATTGGCCGAGGCCCGCATCCGTCGTCTGCTTGACGGCCTCGTAGGTGAGCGTGCCCGAGCGCGAGACGATGCCGACGTTGCCGGCCTTGAAGATGTTGCCCGGCATGATGCCGATCTTGCACTCGTTGGGGGTCAGCACGCCGGGACAGTTGGGGCCGATCAGGCGCGACTTGGAGCCGTCGAGTGCCCGCTTCACCTTGACCATGTCGAGCACCGGTATCCCTTCCGTGATGCAGACAATGAGCGGCATCTCGGCGTCGATGGCTTCGAGGATGGCGTCGCCGGCAAAGCGCGGCGGCACGTAGATGGACGTGGCGGTGGCGCCGGTCTTTTTGCGCGCCTCCATCACCGTGTCGAAGATCGGCACGCTGGCGAGCTTCGGATCGGGGTGCTTGCTGCCGCCCTTGCCCGGCGTCACGCCGCCCACCACCTGCGTGCCGTAGGCCAGCGCCTGCTGCGTGTGGAAGGTGCCCTGGCTACCGGTGATGCCCTGGCAGATGACCCGGGTTGCCTTGCCGACGAGGATGGCCATGCACGCGCCCTTGCGAATTCTGACGCGCGGTTGTGGGGCATATCGTTGGCTCAATCAAGTGCGCCTCGCATCGCCGCAGCTTCGGTTGGCGCAAGGTGGCGGCGCTAACCAACCCCGGCGGTTTGCACTCGACGAGGCAAAAGCCTAGATCATGGCCATGGCAACGCTCACCCAAAGGCTCGCCAACCCGACGCGGTTCATGGAGCTATCCGGCCGGCTGCTGCCCTGGGTCGCTGCGCTCGCAGGCGTGGTGATCGCGGCCGGCCTCTTCATGGCCTTCACGGCGCCGCCCGACTACCAGCAGGGCCATACGGCCAAGATCATGTTCGTGCACGTGCCGTGCGCCTGGCTCTCCATGTTCGTCTATGTGCTGATCGCTGCCTCGAGCTTCGGCCTGCTCGTCTTCCGGCATCCGCTGGCCGACGTCTCCGCCAAGGCCGCTGCGCCCATCGGTGCCGCTTTCACCCTGCTGGCGCTGGTCACGGGCTCGCTGTGGGGCAAGCCGATGTGGGGCGCCTTCTGGGTCTGGGACCCGCGCCTCACCTCCGTGCTCGTCCTCTTCCTGCTCTATCTCGGCCTGATCGCGCTCCGCTCCTCGATGGAGGACGAGGCGCTCGCCGCCAAGCTGACCGCCGTGCTGAGCCTGGTCGGCATCGCCATCCTTCCCGTCATCAAGTTCTCGGTGAATTGGAACAGCCTGCATCAGCCGGCGAGCGTGATGCGGCTGGACGGGCCGACCATTCACCCTTCGCTGCTGTGGCCGCTGCTGGTGATGGCCGCCGGCATGACGGCGCTGTTCGTGGGCCTGCATCTCAAGGCCATGCGCAACGAGATCCTCAGACGCCGCGTCAAGGCGATGCGCGTCGTCGAGGTCGAGGCGGGCGGCGGGCTCGCGCACCAGGCGGCGGAGTAGAGGCGCATGGATCTCGGGCCGCACGCTGCGTTCGTCTGGGCCTCCTATGGTGCGGCCGCCGTTGTGCTCGCCGCATTGGCACTGTGGCTGGTGCTCGATGGGCGGCGGCAGCAACGTTTGATCGAGGAGCTGGAAGCGCGCGGTGTGCGTCGCCGCTCCGAGCGTGGCAGCTCGCAGACATGATTGCCGCCACGGTGTTCCCTTGCGCCGACGTGACTCCCCTCCCCCTGGCGGGGAGGGGTTGGGGGTGGGGGGAAGAGGAGAGGGGAAGTCTATCAAGCATGCAACGCCTCGGCGCGCATCAATCGAGCGATGTCCTTGCCTTCTC
>DATEVP010000336.1:0-2905 GCA_035258465.1 Hyphomicrobiaceae bacterium | reverse complement strand
ACGCGGCCCTGCGCAAGATCAGCGTTAACGCAATCCTAATTCGGCGCTGACAATCTCCGGCCACCGATCCGGATGCCTTCCCGGGCACCGTGACGGAGTACGGCATCAGGGGGCCTTGTCATGCCATTGCCCGTGCGGAGGCACGCTTTCATTTGCCTCGGGCTGTTGGCGCCAGCCCTGCTCTGCGTCGCCTGCTCGGGCTCCAACCGGACCACGGACGCCAGGCCTGCGCGGAATTACGGCGTGGCCAGCCCCCGGGTCGTCGGCTCGGGCCAGCCCGTTCCCAAGGGCGGGGGCATCTACAAGGTCGGCGAGCCCTACCAGGTCGACGGACAGTGGCACACCCCGAGGGAGGAGCCCGATTACGACCGGACAGGCATCTCTTCCTACTATGCCGACGACTTCCACGGCCGGAAGACCTCCAACGGCGAGGTGTTCGACATGTGGGCGCTGTCAGCGGCCCATCCGACCCTGCCGCTGCCCTCCTACGTCTATGTGACCAATCTCGAGAACGGGCGCACGCTGCTGCTCAGGGTCAACGACCGGGGCCCTTATGTGAACAATCGGGTCATCGATGTGTCGCAGGCCGCGGCCCGGTATCTGGGCTTCGAGCTGCGCGGCACGGCGCGGGTGCGGGTGCGCTATGCCGGACGCGCGCCGCTGACGGGCGACGACCGTCGCGAGCAGCGCTTCCTCGCCGCTCAGGCATGGTTCCGAGTGGCGCTGTCGCATCCTCCCTATTACGGTGGCCGATAGGGTGGGCGGCCGATGCAAGCCGCCGGCTTCGCGGGCCGGCAGACACGTGATAAATTCCCGCACCGAGTTTTCCGACTGACCGGGCCAGCCATGTACCTTAGCGTTCCCTGTCGTTTCCTGCCGCGAGGGCTGTTGCTGCGCGGTCTGGTCGGTGCGGCGATCACGACGGGCATGCTGGCGCATGCGGCGCTTCCCGCCTTGGCGCAGCGCACGCAGCGGGCGCATTCCGTATCCCCGCAAAGCGGCGAGGTCCTGGTCAAGGCGGCGCAAGCCATTCTGATGGACGCGGAGACCGGCGGCGTCCTCTACCAGCGCAGCGCCGACGAGCTCATGTATCCGGCGAACATGACCAAGCTCATGACGCTGGCTGTCGTGTTCAAGGCGCTCAAGGCCGGCGAGATCAAGCTCAACGACCAGTTCTTCATGAGCGAGTTCGCCTGGCGCCGGGGCGGCGCGCCGTCGGGCCACGCGGCGATGTTCGTGCCCGTCGGCACGAAGGCGACGCTGGACGACCTGCTCAAGGGCATCGCCGTGCAGTCGGGCAACGACGCGGCCATTTCCATCGCCGAGAACATGGGCGGCAACGAGGGCCAGTTCGCCAAGCGCATGACGGAGGAGGCGCGCCAGATCGGCCTGAAGAAATCCGTCTTCATGAACGCAACCGGGTTCCACCACCCCGCCCAGCAGATGACGGCGCGCGAGATCGCGCTCTTGGCGCGCCACATCATCAGGACCTATCCTGAGTTCTATCAGTTGTTCGCGCTGAAGGAATTCTTCTACCGCACGCACAAGTTCTACAACCGCAATCCGCTGCTGACCCTGGTGGCCGGCGCCGATGGCCTCACCATGGGGTTCACCAAGGAGGCGGGCTACGGCATCGTCGCCTCGGCCAAGCAGGACAACCGGCGCCTGATCGTCGTGGTCAACGGAGCGTCGACGGCGGATGAGCGGCGCGACGATGCGCGGCGCCTCCTGGAGTGGGGTCTGCGCAACTTCCAGGAAATGAAATTGTACGAAGCCGGCGAGGTGGTGAGCCACGCACGTGTATGGGGCGGTGAGCGATACTTCGTGCCGCTCGCGGGCGAGGGCGACATCAACGTGTGGCTGCCGCGCTTTCCGGCAAACCAGAAGCTCAGGGCGTCCGTCGTCTACAGCTGGCCGCTGAAGGCGCCGGTGAGCAAAGGCGACCAGGTGGCGACGCTGCGCGTGACCACCGCCACGGAGGCGACCAGCGAGGTCCCCCTTTACGCGGCCCAGGATGTGCGGAGCGGCGGCATGATGCGGCGCGGGCTTGACACGATCCTCTATTTGGCTACCCGCTGGATCCCTTGAAGGCATCCAGAGGAGCAGCGGCGCAGGGCGCACGAGTGCCTGGCGGCGCCTGACATGACATCGGGTCGGTTCATCACGTTCGAGGGCGGCGAGGGCTCCGGCAAGTCCACGCAGGCGGGCCTGCTGGCGCAGCGGCTCGAGGGCCGGGGCATCGACGTGGTGCTGACGCGCGAGCCCGGCGGCTCCCCGTTCGCCGAGCAAATCCGCAGCGTGCTCCTCGGCGGCAGCCTGCCGCCGCATGCGCCGCTCGCCGAGGCCCTGCTGTTCTACGCGGCCCGTGCCGATCATCTCGCCAGCACCATCCGCCCAGCGCTGGCGGCGGGACGCTGGGTGATCTGCGACCGCTTCTCGGATTCCACGCACGTCTATCAGGGCGTGGCGGGCGGCGTCGCGTCCGACACGCTCGAGGCGCTGGAGAAGGTGGTGGTGGAGCCAACCCAACCGGATCTTACGTTCATTCTCGACATCGCTCCAGCGGCCGGCCTTTCCAGGGCGCAGACGCGTCGCGCACCCTCCAGTGCCCAATCCGAGGCCGCGGCCGACCCTTACGAGAGCCGGAACCTGATGTTCCATGAGCGCCTGCGTGCCGGCTACCTCGCCATCGCGAAAGCTGAACCGCAGCGCTGCGCCCTGATCGACGGCGCCCGGCCCGCCGACCAGGTGGCGGCGGATATCTGGGCCGAGACCGAGCGCCGCTTGTTGGCGGCCGGACGCTGATGGCCCGCGGCCGCGCCCCCGCCGTCGAGGAGACCGACGAGCTGCCCGAGGCCGATCGCCTCGAAGGCTTCCCGCATCCCCGCGAGACGAGCATCCTCTA
>DATEVP010000335.1:0-11529 GCA_035258465.1 Hyphomicrobiaceae bacterium | reverse complement strand
CGCATCGGGCTCGAGCATCCCGAGCTGCGCTACGAGATCTTCTACGGCGTCTCGTTCGCAGAGCGCTCCTGGTGGGACAACAGCCGCGCCTATGCCTATGGCTACCGGCCGACCGGCCGCGCGGAGGACTATCGCGACGCGGCGCTGGCGGCGACGGCAAAGCAGCCCCCCGATCCGGTGGCCGACTTCTTCCAGGGCGGCCCGTTCTGCAGCGCCGAGTTCACGGGCGATCGCGATCGCCTCTGGTGAGGGCGGTGCCGGTTCGGTTCAGGGGCTGCGCGCGATCACTAGGCGGTTCGCAGAGGGCCGAGCCAGGGTGAAACGCCGCCATACATGCGCTCTGCCCGCTCGATCGCGGCCTTCGAAATCCGCACGCCCTCGACCATGACCTCGGTGACGCCCGGGATAGGCATGAGCTTTTGCCGAATGCCGAGCGCGTAGGTGACCGATTTCAGCGAGCAGCCGCAGCAGGCACCCACGAACGCCAGCCTGACCTCACCGGCCGGCGTCACCTCGATCAGCTGGAGTCCGCCGCCGTGCACGGCGAGCAACGGCCTCACCTGCGTGTCGAGGACCGCAACGACGGCGCCGACGAGCTGACCTTGTCCTGCGTTCTGGTCCATGACCCAATTGTCATACCGGGGCTTGTCCCCGGTATCCAGCGACCCGCGATCTCTGGAGCTTGCGGCACGATGGATCCCGGCGACAAGCGCCGGGATGACAACGTCACGCCGCCAGCCCCAGCTCGCGCTTCTTGCTGGCGATGTCGACACCGAACATGCGTGCCTGGTTCTCGCCCAGGATGCGGCGCTTGTCGGTCTCGGTGATCTCGGGGAAGCCGTACTTGTCCTGCAGCTCCTCGTCGATCTGCATGTTCCAGAACCAGTCGATCATCGGCTGCGGGTTGCCGAGCAGCGGGCACTCCGAGCCCCACAGGATGCGATCGGAGCCGACGTCGCGCAGGATGCGGCCCATGTACATCTTGAATTCCCACGGCGCGATCACGGGCAGGTGCATCGTGCCCGACAGCACCAGCGAGACGTTGGGGAAGCGCGCGGCGATGTAGACCATCTCCTCGAAGTAGGGCAGCGCCAGATGGTGCACGGCGAAGGTCAGGTCGGGGAAATCCATCGCCGCCTGCTGAATGTCGAGCGGGGTCAGGTCCTCCAACTTGGCGCGGGTGATGGGGAAGCCCTTGTGGAACTGCACCACCTTGATGCCGAGCTTGCGGGCACGCTCATACATCGGATAGGCGATCTTGGGATCGTCGCAGCGCCAGGACTTGCCGTCGAGATGGGCGTTGTAGAACTTGAAGGAGACGGCGCCCCACTCCTTCACCTGGCGTTCCATCTCGTCGCAGGCCGCGGCGACGCTGGGATAGCTCGGATCGACGGCGCCGCAGAACAACGAGCGCTCGGGGAATGCCTTGTGGAACTCGTACTGCGCGCGCACGGGCGCGAAGCCGTCCTTGTAGACGTCGTAGAGCGGTACGCCCTGCGACATGGCCATGTCGGTGGAGCTCTCCTCGAACAGCATCTTGCCCAGGTCCTTGGCCGTCCACTTCTTGGCGAACGCCCCGTAGCCATCGGTGATGCCGTAGGATTCGTCCTGCCCCTCGGACCGCCGGACGTATCCGATCTTCAGATGCCACTGGCGATCGAAGCCGCTGTCGGGCCGCTTCAAATTGTCGTCCGACAAGTCGTACATGTGCACGACGTTGTCGAACACGAACACGTTGCCGTTGAGCATCGATCACCTCTGCCGCTGCGAGTTCGTCCGGCACACGGCCGTCACACAAAAGAGCTAGGGCAAGGCACGCCCGATCGCAAGAAGGCAGGCCGCGCGAAGAAAAAGTGGCATCGACTCGCGGACGTTATTGCAGCCGCTTGTAGAGACCGGCCTGCTCGGCCCGCTCCTGGATCAGCGCGAGAAGCAGATCGATTGTCGGGGTGGCGACGCCGGTCAGACATCCCAGCTCCTGCACCGCCGTCACCAGTGCGTCGATCTCCATGGACCTTCCGCGCTCCAGGTCCTGCAGCATCGACATCTTGTGGCCGGTTGCCTTGCCGGCCGCGTTGAGGCGCCTTTCGATCAACCTGTCATCGATGACGACGCCCAGGGAATCGCTGACCGCTTTGGCCTCGCGCATGGCTGCGATGCAAAGGCCGCGTAGCTCCGGCTGCGATGTGATCCGATCGAGCGGCGCGTGCGTCAGAGCGCTGATCGGGTTGAAGCAGACGTTGCCCCACAGCTTGAGCCACACGTTCCAGCGGATCTTGTCGCGCACCGGCGCGTCGAAGCCCGCTTCGGTCAGGGCCTGGCTCAGCTTCGTAACCCGCGGCGAGCTCGTCCCATCCGGCTCGCCGAGCGTGAACCTGTTGAACTCGTGGTGCTCGATGACGCCCGGCGCCACCACCTCGCAGGCGGGGTCGACGACGCAGCCGATCGCGCGCTCGGGCCCGATCAGCTTCCACTGGCGTCCGCCCGGATCGACCGACTGCAGGTTGCGCCCTTCGAGGGAACTCCCCTCTCTGAAGAAGTACCACCAGGGGATGCCGTTCATCGCCGTGACGACGGCGGTCTCGGGCCCGAGGAGGGGAGCGAAGCGGTCTGCGCTCTCGTAGGCCTGATGCGCCTTCAACGCGCACAAAACGTAGTCCTGCTGGCCGAACGCTGCCGGATCGTCGCTGGCCTCGACGCGGGCGATCTTCTCCCGGCCGCCGATGCGCAGCGTGAGACCGCGGGCGCGGATCGCCGCGAGATGCTCGCCGCGGGCCACCACACAGACCTGGTGACGGGCAAGTGCGAGCTCGACGGCGAGATAGCCGCCGATCGCTCCGGCTCCGAAGACGCACAACCTCACACCCGCAGCCCTAAACGTCGAAGCGCGACTTGAACCGCTCCATGCCGACGGTCACGCTCTTGACCTGGGTATACTCGCGCATGGCCTCGGGCCCGTGCTCGCGCCCGATGCCGCTCATCTTGTAGCCACCGAACGGAATCTCGCTCTGGTAGCCGTAGGCGTTGATGAACACGTTGCCGCATTCCAGCTCCTGCGCGATGCGGTGGCTGAGGCGCGTATCGTTGCACCAGACGTAGCTCGCCAGGCCGAACTCGGAATCGTTTGCCATCTCGATAGCCTCGCTCACGGCCCTATACGGCAGAACGCAGAGCACGGGTCCGAACAGCTCATCTTTCGCCACCGCCATGTCGCGCGTGACGCCCGTGAGGATGGTCGGGGCCATGAAGTTGCCCTTCTCCAAACCGGGCTTGGTGACCTTCTCGCCCCCGCACACGAGGGTGGCACCGGCCTTCCTGGCGGCCTGCACCTGCTCCACGATTTCCTGCAGGCGCCGCGCGGTCATCAGGGGCCCGAGCTGGGTCCGGCCGTCGAGCGGGTTGCCCATCGGGATCTTTGCGGCCTTGGCGGCAAGGTCGGCAACGAAGCGGTCGTGCATGGCGGCGGGAAGGAACAGGCGCGTGCCGGCAAAGCAGACTTCCGCCTTGCGCGCGAATGCCTGTGTCAGCACCCCGTCGATGGCCTCCTCCCAATCGATCGGGTCGCAGACGATGATCGGGCCCTTGCCGCCAAGCTCCAGGACCGCCGGCTTGATGGTCTGCACGGACTGCGCGAGGATCTCCCGGCCCCCCTCGGTGCCGCCGGTGAAGATGATCTTGCGCACGATGGGGTGCTCGACGATGGCGCGGCCCACGCTCCGGCCCGGGCCGGTGATGATGTTGACGGTGCCCGGAGGGAAGCCGGCCTCCTCGACGATCTCGGCAAACCGCAGAATGCTGAGCGGGGCAACGATCGACGGCTTGACCACCATCGTGTTGCCGCAGGCGATGGCCGCGGAGAAGCCGCGCGCCATCAGCTTCAAGGGCGTGTTCCACGGGACGATTTGGCCGATGACGCCGAACGGCTCCCGCCGCGTGTAGTTGAAGCGAGCGCCCAGATCCTGGTAGCTGCCCTCGATGTTGCCGGCGAGACCCGCGAAATACTCGAGATGGATGGCGGAGGTCGTCACCTCCATGCGCGTCTCGCGGATCGGGATGCCCGTGTCCAGGGATTCGAGCGTGGCGAAGGCTTCGAGGTCGCGCCGCAGCAGCGCCGCCAGCCGGTTGAGGAGCACCCCGCGCTCGCGGCCCGTCAGCCCTTTCCAGGTGGGCGCCTTGAAGGCCTTGTACGCGGCCTCGACCGCCTCGTTGACCTGCCCGGTGCTCGCCGGCGCAATGCGGCAGATCTCGCGGTTGTCGAAGGGGTTGTGGATAGCGATCGGCTCCCCGCCGGCGCCGGCCGCCTTGCGGCCGCCGATATGGAGATCCGTCACGATGCGTGCCTTGGCATCGTGAATGGCTACCGCTTCCATTTCAGTCTCCTTGGGCGGATGATCTGGCAAGCCGAGGTGGGACGTTCGACGGTCAGCGCTTCTTGAGCCCCAGTTTGCCCATCACCGACGCAAGCTTGCCGTCGTCGGCGACTATCAGGCGCCCAAATTCATCGGCAGGCAAGAAGGCCGGCAGGAAGCCGATCTTCGTCCCCGCCTCCTGGAACTCCGGCGAGGCGACGGTGGCTTTGATCGCCTCCTCCAGCTTCTTGATGACAGCGGTAGGGGTACTCTTGGGGACGACGATCCCGCGCCACAAATCGAGCGCGACGGGATAGCCGGCCTCGGTCGCAGTCGGCGTGTCGGGGAAGATCCGATCGCGCTTGGAGCCGAGCGCCGCCAGGACGCGAAGATCGCCGCTCTTGACGTGCCCGATCAGGGCAGGCGGGAGCTGGACCACGCCCTCAATTCGGCTGCCCAGGAGATTGACGGTCGCCTGGCCCTCGCCGAACGGCACGTCGATGACTTGCGCTCCCGCCCCCAGGAAGAGGGCCGACGCGGACAGGTGGGTGTGGGTGCCGACGCCGGAGTTGCCGATCCGGAACTTGCCGGGGTTCTTCTTGGCATCTTCGACCATCTCCTTGAGCGTCTTCCAAGGCGCGTCGGCGCGCACGACCAGCACCGGCGTCTCGATGGTCACGCGCGCCACCGGCGCGAACGCCGTATGATCGAACGGCAGCACGCCGGAATAGTAGCTCGTCGACACCGTGCTCGTGATGTAGCCGACCGAATAGCCGTCGGCTTTCTGCTGTGTCACATGCGTGAAGGCGACAGCGCCGCCACCGCCGGTGCGGTTGACCACGGGAACGGGCACGCCGAGCCGCTTGGCCATGCCGTCGGCCAGATGGCGCGCGGTGACGTCTGCTGCGTTTCCGGCACCGAATGGAACGGTCATCTCCACCGGCTTCGTCGGAAACGGCGCAGGTTGCGTTCGGGCCGAATACGCCAGCCCGCTCGACAGCAGCCCTGCAAGCAGCATTGCCGGCAACGATATATTCCGCATACGCTTGACTCCCCTTTGCTTCTGCTGAGGCAACGGATGAGGGTTGAGATAGACGATTTCAAGACGGGCGGCGCAAGTCGATTAACAGTCCGTCAACGGAGACTGGCAATTTGCTGCGGCACTGGACCAAGTGAGCGAAATCGGGGCAGCCGCTTGCGGACATCAGCTGCCGTTGAGCCGGGCTAGGCGCTCCACGGCCTCTTGGGCACCCATTTCTCGCGCCCGCTCGTACCACTTCCGCGCCATATTGCGGTCGGCGACGATGCCTTTCGCCTCCGCACGCTGAAGCTCGGCGGGGTCGTAGGTTGCTGCGAGCCGAATCGCAGCTGCCGCCAGACCGACGTCCGCCGCCCGCTCGAAGAAGTCCCGGGCCGCGGCAATGTTTCCGCTGGCGAAATACTCTTCCCCCTTTGCCAAGAGGCGCTCGGCGCGGACTTTCTCCTGCGGCGGCAGCTCGGTTGCGCGCGGCGCGGCTTGCGGTCTGACGGCCGGGATCGGGGCGGGGGGACTGGCGAGACGCGGGTCGGCGAGCGCTTTCTCGGCGGGCGGGGCCATTGCCGGCGTTCCGACCACCAGGGCGCTTCTGGCCTCGGCAATCAGCGTGCCGTCAAACCCGAGGAGGCTGATGACAAAGTCGGTCCGGCCGGAGATGCCTGCCGGAATATTGGCCTTCAAGTTGGACAGGGCGAAAAGCGGGACCGCCCAAGATCCCGGTGCGATCGCGTGCCCCTCCGTCAGCGAGACGCTCGGGGGCAGGCCGCGCACGCGCACGAAGCTGTTGCTGGGCGGCGCCTCCAGCGGGCTGATTTGGATCGCCAGCGGAATCTCCGATGCCGGCACGGCGACGATGGTTGGGGCAACGCTGATTTGAGCCTGAGCCGCTCGTTGCGCGATCGCGATTTGCGGCGACCCGAGCGCTGCAAGCGCGCCGAGCATTACAGCGGCGAGACTAGGCCGAAGCGCGCGTTTCCCAGCCTGCCTCGTTGCGCGCGCGTTTGTCGGCATCACCGGCTGCCGTCCTCGCCATCCGTCCGGCATGACCTGCGCCCCCAACGCGTTTGCCCCGCCCCATTGCGGCTACCGCTCGCTCTATCGCTTGCTCTGCGCCCTGTTCCACTCGAGGAACTGCTGGAACAGGCGCTCCTGCTCCGCAGCGTCGTTTGGCGCGGCGCGTGCGGCCTGCTGCCGCGCCAGCTGCAGATCGACGGGACGCGTTGGCACGGGAGGCTTCGCGGCTGCGATCTGCTTCAGCTTCTCGTCGGCCACCCAGTAGCGACTCCATCCGGGCACCTTGGCGGACAGATTGATGCTCTTCCAGGCCGGATGATAGGGCGGCTTCTGGAAGCCCTCGAAGCGATCGAAGAAATACTCGATGAAGCGCTGGATGCGCCGGAAGCGGTCGTTCTCCCGCGACCAGTTGTAGACGGCCAGCACGACCGGCACACCGAGCGCCTCGACCTTCTCGCCGGGCTTGATGTAGGTCGGGTAGTCCTCCGACGTGAAGATGGATGGCACGTAGAGGTCGTCGAATTTGTCGAACGGGACGGAGAGGAACCTGTAGCCTTGGTCGTTCTTGAATTTTGTGAATAGCTCTTGCGGCTTGCCGCCCGTGTTGACGAGGCCCACGAGCTCTCCCGTCTTCATCTGCTCGAGCGCAATGGCGTTGTTGACATAGACCGGCTCGACCTTGATGCCGAGGCGCTGGAAGAGGATGGGGCCGGTCACCGACGCGCCGGCACCGGGCGTGTGAAAGCTGACCTTCTTGCCGGCGAGGTCCTGCAGTGAATTGATGTCCGCTCGCACCAGCAGGTGCACGTGGCCGATGTACATGCCGGAGATGTAGTTGATGCGCTTCTCGATGTTGGGGATCTTCTCGACCGACTTGAAGTGCTCGAGCACGTCGGCATTGGTGAAGGCGACGTCGACGCCCTTCAAGTAGAGCAGGTCCTTGACGTTGTCGGTGGCGCCGTAGGTGATCATCGGGATGACGCGCAGCTCGTCGCCGTCATTGAGGTTGCGGGCGATCTCCGCGCCGAAGCGAATGAACGTGCCCTCCGGCAACCCGCTGGCGAGACCGACCGTCCAGTTGTTGATCTTGGCGACCGTCTGGCCCTCGCCGATGGAGGCAGCCGTCGGCGCGCGAGGCGTGGCCTTGAGTTGGGCGATGTCGAAGGCCTGTCCCCGCTGATCAGGCACAATCTGCGCCCAGGCGGTCGGAATCGAGATCAATACGGCAGCCAACAATGCCAAGCAGCCCGTCTGTCCACGCATCACTTGGTACTCCAA
Organism: Hyphomicrobiaceae bacterium; assembly: GCA_035258465.1. Lineage (GTDB taxonomy): Bacteria > Pseudomonadota > Alphaproteobacteria > Rhizobiales > Hyphomicrobiaceae > AWTP1-13. The sequence continues at coordinate 3,852 of DATEVP010000335.1, read as the reverse complement.
AGCAATTGTTGCCGCCGCGACGGCGGAGTTCGCGAATTTTCTGGTAGGCCCTCGTGGGCTCGAAGTTAGTCGACGCGAGATTGCACGTTCAAGTGGAATCTTGCGCCCGCCTCAAGCCGATCGATCACATTCCTGTACACGTCTGCATGGCGAAATCGACGGCGGCTCTGCCCGCGCAGTGAAAGCACAAAATGCTGTCGACTACGGCACGAACGTGGCGGCCACACTAGACGCCTTCGGCGTCATCCGCAGCTGGCGCCAAAGCGAAGAGGTCCGCCGGATCGGCCGCGGCCGACGAGCCGAGCCCGCTCATGCCGACCCCGATCAGCCGGAAGGTGCGCCCATCCGCCTCTTTGTCGATCAGCGGCACGATGGTCTTGTATATGACTGCCGCGCGCTGAGTGGGATGGGCGAGGCGACGGCTGCGCGTAACGATGCGGAAATCCGACGTCTTGAGCTTCAGCGTGACGCTGTCCCCGGCAAGCCCTTTGCGGGCGAGCTGGGCGGCGACCCTGTCGCAGAGGGGCCAGGCGGCCTCCTGCAGCGTGGCGCTGGCGCCGGTGTCCTGGCGGAACGTCGTTTCGGCCGAGATGCTCTTGACTGGGCGCCAGGGCGTCACGGCACGGTCATCGTTGCCGTGGGCGAAGAGCGCGAGCCGGCCGCCGAATTTGCCGAAGCGGGCGATGAGCTCGCGCTCGGGCAGCGCCTGCAGGTCGGCAATGGTGAGGAGGCCGCCAGCCTCCATGCGCCGCGCTGTGACGGCGCCAACGCCGTGGATCTTGCGCACCGAGAGCGGCGCGAGAAACGCCTTGGCCTCGGCACGGCCGATGACCGAAAAGCCGTGCGGCTTCTCGAGCTCCGAGGCGAGCTTGGCCAGAAACTTGTTGCAGGAGAGGCCGATCGAAACCGTGATGCCGATCTCGTCGCGCACGCGCCGGGCGATCAACGCCAGCGCCTCGGCTGCCGGCGGCGCCTCGGTGCGGTAATCGTCGGTCAGGTCGAGGTAGGCCTCGTCGAGCGAGAGGGGCTCGATCACGGAGGTCGCCGACTGGAGAATCGCGCGGATCTCCTCGCTCACCCGCTTGTACTTGCCCATATCCGGCGCGATCACGGTGGCGTCCGGGCACAGCTCCAGGGCCTGAAACATGGGCATTGCCGAGCGGACGCCGAACTTGCGGGCCAGGTAGCAGGCGGTGACCACGACGCCGCGGCCGCCGGCATGTCCGACGATGAGCGGCTCGCTCGCCAGCTCCGGCCGGTCGTGCTTCTCGACGGAGGCATAAAACGCGTCGCAATCGATGTGCGCGATCCCGAGGCTCTCGATCTCTGCGTGCACCACGACGCGCGCCGCTCCGCATCGGCTGCACGTTCTCTCCGGCGCGTGCACAATCTCACAGCAGTCCCGGCACAGGGCGCGAGCAACGGCCTGCGACCGGCGTTCAGCGCTGTGATCTTCTCGCTGAAGCATTCCGCCGATTCCCTCGCCTCGCCGGCGATTCGGTGCCCGCCAAGTGTAGCGTCGATTGGGCGGCGTCGCGCCCCAGTCGTAGGGCTGGGGACGGGCGCTCAGACATCTATGGCGGCCGCCCGGTTCCGTTCGTGGCCTTCACCAAGCTGCAGGGCGAGGCCGTCAAGGGCACGCACAACCAGCGGTGATGTCACTTCTTCTGCGGCGCCGCGGCGGGACTTGTGCCGCTCATGCTGGGTGATGAGCCCGATGGGGCGTCATGGCGCGGGAAGATGACGTAGGCCAAAGTCAAGATGAAGATCGTCATGACGACGACGAAGGTGAGGGCGGTCCGATCGATGCGATCATCGTGAGCCATCAGATGTGCTCCTTGCCTGGAAGAGATCCCGGACGTTTTACGACGAGTTCCCGGCGCTGGAACAGGACCTTTGTCGCCGCATTCGCAGGCTCGATTGACGCATGGTTAGAGGCTGCCGGTTCGCCCGCTCGACGTCATTCAGCCATGGGCGCCGACGCTTGGGTCGACCGCGACGTGCTGGAGCGGATCGCCGGCTACGCGCGTGATCCAAGCTAACCGACCTCGCCCGGCGGTGCATTGACCAGCAGCGCTAACGCTTGCGGCTCGGCGGAGGGGCGGCGCGCGTACGCGGGAAGCCCGGAACCTTCGCCAACACCGCGCTGAGAGAGGGTCGTCAGCCCAGGCCTTGGTGACGACGTCGCCGTGCTCGACATCCTCGGCCGTGGCGAGGAATCACGCTGCGGGGGCCAGGCGAGAGGCTGGGAGCGCGTGGGCAAAGTCGATGCCGCAATCGGTGAGCAGGCGCTGGAGGGCGAGGTTCTCGTCGCGCGCCGAGCGCGAATAGGCGCTGACGAAGACCGCGGACCCGCGCCGCGCGATCCAGTCGGCGAACTTGTCCACCTCCGCAGAAAAGGAGCATGCACGCCCCAAGGAGATGCGCGCTGGCGAAACGTAGATACAAGCCGCACTCGACACGCTCAGAGGACGGTCAGGGTCCGCTCACCGCTGGTCGCCACGAAGACGCGGGCGGCCTTGTTCGTGTCGTCGACGATCATGACGTTCATGGGCAGGCCGAATTGGATCTCGACGTGCTGGCACAGCACGTGCGCCTGCAGTTTTCCGCTCTCTTGCGCAAAGCGGACGCCGAACATGGAGCCGTCGTCGGCAACGCCGACCATGGACAGCGGCGGCACGAAACCATGCTCCTCCACCAGCTCCGCCACCACCTCAGCAAACAGCTCCCGCCCGAAATTCATGTTTCGACCTTGGACATTCCTGCAACGGCAGTTTCATCCCATCCCGGAATATATCGTATCGGTGATCCCTCGTGCCAGCTTGCAAGCGCACAGCGCTCAGGCATAGGCCACCGTCGACGAAAGCGCGTGCGCGACGATCTCGGCGCGCGTGCCGATCCACACGCCCTCAGCGGCCTTGGCGATCTTCATGCAGGCATCGAACGCCCACGCTCCGGCGGGCCGGCCGTAGACGTGGGTGTGCGCCGTCACATCGAGCATGAAGGGCGCGTCGTCGGCCCGGGCCGCGCCCTGGAGCGCCGCCTGGAACTTGGCGATGAAGGCTTCGGCCGAGCCGCCGTAGCGGTTGGAATGCGGCAGATCGTTGAGGTCCATGGTGAGCGGAATAGCCACGATCGACCGCGTAGGCGCGCCGTCCGCAAACTCGAGGATGGCCGGGAGATCGTCGTCGTTGCAGTCGCCGTGCCACTGGTAGCCTTCGGCCGCCAGCAGGCGCGGGCTGGCAAGGCTGCCGGTGCCGCGTGGGCTGATCCAGCCGATCGGGCGGATGCCGGCGGCCTCCTCCAGCAGGCGGGTGTTGCGGCGGATGTTGTCGAGCTCGGCCTGCTCGTCGAGATAGACCGGGATGACGTCCATTCCGTACGAGTGGGCCACGATCTCGTGCCCGCCATCGCGGATGGCACGCACCGTGTCGGGGAAGCGCTCGGCCAGCACGCCGCTGATCATGACGCTGGTCCTGATGCCGTTGGCGGCGGCAATCCGCAGGAGCCGCTGGATGCCGCGCACGGCGCCATAGCTCGCCCAGGAGTGGGCGTTGGTGTCGAAGTAGCCCGGCTGCAGCACGTTGCCCATGGGGCCGATGGGCGGCGCCTTGCCCGGTGACCAGGCCTCGTAGGCAATATTAAAGACGATGCCGATGCGGGCGCCGTTCGGCCAGCGGAAGCTGCTGTTGGCGCGGCGCACGGTGGTGGGCTCATTTGCGATCATGCCTGACCAGAATTCATCGAAGATCGTGTTGTCAACTCGGACCAGTCCAACCGTCAGTCCAACAGTGCAGCCTTGATCTCGGGGACCCAGCGTCCCTCCGGGCCGCAGGGCGTGAAAGCCGCAAA
>DATEVP010000334.1:0-11996 GCA_035258465.1 Hyphomicrobiaceae bacterium | reverse complement strand
TTGGTCATATCGCCGTTGTTCCAGAGCCTCGCCGGTGAGTTGTAATGGAGGCCGGCAGATGCCTCTGCATTGCGCAATATCAACGGCGACCCTGTGGACAGGAACCGCGACATGAGCATGCAATCCTCCCTTTGGACCCCTCGGGACGGTTTGCCACCGTCTCCGCGTGAAAACATGCGGCTCTTTGCGCTGGAGGCGACGGCCGAGCTCGGCACGGCCATCGCCGACAGGCTGGGCCGGACGCTGTCGCTGCACGAGGAGCGCGAGTTCGAGGACGGCGAGCACAAGGCACGGCCGGTCGATGCGGTGATCGGCAGGGATGTCTATGTCATCCAGAGCCTGCACGGCGGGCCTGGCATGAGCGCCAACGACAAGCTGTGCAGGCTGCTGTTCTTCATCGGAGCGCTGAAGGATGCCGGTGCAGCGCGCGTTACGGCCGTGGTGCCGTATCTTGCCTATGCACGCAAGGATCGCCGCACCAAGCCCAACGACCCTGTGACGACGAGATACGTCGCCAGCCTGTTCGAGGCCGTGGGCACCGACGTGGTCGTCACGCTGGAGGTGCACAATCCGACGGCCTTCGAGAACGCCTTCAGGTGCCGCACCGTCACATTGACGGGGACTCCGCTGTTCGTGGCCTACGCGAAACAGCTCGAGGACGACAACTTGTGCGTCGTTTCCCCCGACACCGGCGGGGCCAAGCGGGCGGAGCTGTTTCGCGAGACGCTGGAGGCCGCCTGCGGCCGCCCCGTCGGCAAGGCATTCGCCGACAAGCATCGCAGCGCGGGCGTCGTCTCCGGCGACCTTTTCGTGGGCGACGTGGCGGCAAGCACGGCCCTCATCATCGATGATCTGATCAGCACGGGCGGCACCCTGCTGCGCGCCGCCAAGGCCGCACGCAAGGCCGGCGCGCGCCGGGTGATGGCTCTGGTGACGCACGGCCTGTTCATGGCCGGCTCGGCGGAGGTTCTTGCCGATCCGGCGATCGACAGCCTGGTCGTCACGGATACGGTGCCGCCGTTCCGGCTGCCGGCGGGCGCTCAACGCGACAAGCTCGTGGTCCTGCCGGCGGCGCCACTGCTGGCCGAGGCGATTGCGCGTCTCCACGACGATCGGCCGCTCACCGACCTCCTCGTCTTCTGAGAACCGCCTCGAGCTTGGCGGCGTCTCGCGCTGCGATATCGAGATAGCTTCGGGCGAGACGCGGCCACTTCTCGGGCGTGCGGGGCTTGGCCTCGAAGAGATGGGCGATGGCAAGGCGCGCCCGCAATGTGGCGCGGTAGCAGCGATAGAAAAGAAAGAGCTCGGCGGGCAGGTCCTCATGCAGCCCGCGCTCGACACCCTTCCTGATGTATTGGCCGGCCCATGCAACGCCCTGTCTTTCGCACTCGAGGCTCAGGTACGCGATCTCGTCGAAGGGGTCGACGGTCCGCAGGCGCGTATTGAACTCCAGGCAGTCGATGATCTTCACCTCGTGATCGAGCCAGACGTGCTCGGGGCGCAGATCCCCGTGCCCGTCGACAATGCGGCGATCTTGGACACGCGCGGCAAGCGAGCCCCGGCATTCCGTGACAAAGCGGCTCTGGATGCGGTCGACCCCTCTGATGAGCCCCTGCGGCAGACCAAACCGCGCGTCGAGCAGGACACGGCGGTTCGCCGTCAGGTTCTTCGACCACTCGGCGAGATGAAAGCCCGGAGAAACGAAGGCCGGTCGGGCGCGTCGATAGAATCGCACGAGGGTCGTAACCAGCCGATCGAGCTGCGAGGTCTCGAGGCGGCCCTCGTGCACGATCTGCTCGAGCGCCCATCGCTCGTCGAGCCGGCGCATGACGACCAGCCAGTCGACGATGCGGCCCTCTGCGCCGAGCGACAGGCCCTGGGGAGCGGCGACGAGGGGGACGACGCCGATATAGACATCGGGGGCCAAGCGGCGGTTGAGACTGAACTCGGCCCTGCATGCCGCCTCGCGACGCCCGAGGGTGGAAAAATCCAGATAGGGAAAGCGAACCGGCTTCTTCAGCTTGTAGACTTTGTCGCCTGCAAGAAACACCCACGACATGTGGGTCTCGCGGCGGATCAGCTCGCCGACGGCGTGCGAATAGGCATCCGCCCGGCTCAGGAACTCGACCTTGTCGGCAAGGGTCGGCTCATCCGCTGCGATCATCGAGGTCTCACGTCCGGTAATCTGCCTCTCGTGAGCTTCGGATCAGACACAGCTTCGACGGTCACGCGGGGAATGGCCAGTTCCGCGAAGATGCGGCGTGCTGCGTCCGTCGAGCCGCACCGCAAGCTTGCCGCCCGGACAGAAGTCATTCTGCACATCGACAATCGGCAAGATATCCGTGTCGGCGATCTTCTGTCTCATGGCCGCTCTCCTTCCTGCTCCGCCAGGCGCCGATCGACCTCGCCGGCGAGCTGGACCAATCTTTCCGTCACCTGCACTTGATATGACGCCTTTGGCTGCAAGCGGCGCAAGGGTTGCGGCAGGCGTTCGAGGCTATGGGCAGCCCGGGAACGGATCTCAGTCAGCGTCGGCTGCGGTTGGAGGCGCTGGCCATTTTTCATGGCGAGTTGGATCAGAGGTTCGCCGGATTGACCGTCCTCCTCAACGGAGAGGATGTCGCCGCGCATCCGGCCGTCGGCGCCATATTGCCGCCAGACCTGCTTGCGGCCGGGCCAGGTCGCCTTGCCGGTCGAGCGCTTGCGTCGCGGCAGGCCGGCATACTCCTGGAGCTTGTAGGCGCAGTCGAGGGCCGGCACGTCGGACGACGTGGTAAGACTGGTGCCAACGCCGAAGCCGTCGATCGGGGCACGATGCTCAGCAATCCTGGCTAGCTCATCCTCGTCGAGGCCACCGCTCGCGAAAATGGTCACATCATTCAGTCCCCCCGCATCCAGAATGCGCCGCACACTCTTGGAGAGAGCAATCAGGTCGCCGCTGTCGAGCCGCACGCCGCGAACCGTGATGCCCGCAGCCTTCAGGCGAGGAGCAAGGGACACGACCTTGAGCGCCCCTTTCTCGGTGTCGTAGGTGTCCACCAACAGGACCAGGTTCTCGGGCCGGGAATGGGCGAACGCCTCGAACGCTGCAATTTCGCTGTCGTACGCCTGGACGAAGGAATGGGCCATGGTGCCATAGATCGGAATGCCGAACAGCTTTCCGGCCATCATCGTGGCGGTGCCGGAGAACCCGGCGATGTAGCTCGCGCGCGCAGCAAGAAGGCCGGCGTCTGCTCCGTGGGCGCGGCGCAGGCCGAAATCGACGAGCAGCTTCCCCGGCGCACAGAGCGCCATACGCGCAGCCTTGGCCGCGATCAGCGACTGGAAGTGCAGAATATTGATCAGGCGCGTTTCCACGAGCTGCGCCTGAGGCAGCGGCGCCGTCACGCGCAGGATCGGCTCGTTGGCGAAAAAGACCGTGCCCTCGGGCATGGCGTGGACGTCGCCGGTGAAACGGAAGCCGGCGAGGTGATCAAGGAGGTCCTTGCCAAACCGCCCGCTCTGTTCGAGCCAAGCGAGCTCCTCTGCCGAGAAGCGGAGGTTTTCGAGGAAGTCGAGCGCCTGCTCGAGCCCGGCCGCAACGAGAAACCCACGCCTGTCCGGCAGTTTGCGCACGAAGAACTCAAAAACCGCCGTCTTCGTTTCCCCATGGTCCAGGTAGGCCTGGATCATGTTGAGCTGGTAGAGGTCGGTGAGCAGCGGGCTCGCAGCGAGATCCATGTCGTCACCGGCAGCATATTGCGCCATCCAGCCTACCATCAATCGGGCCTCCCAGGCCTGCGAGCGCGGCGATTGGACAATGTGCACGGCCGCAGACATTGAGCGGGATCAATTCGTGCCGCTTCGATGGGCGGCAGGATTGCCCGTGCAATTGTCGTGGCCGGGCGCCTAGGCCCACATCACCGTGGAACAAGGGGCACAAGGGGCAGAGGTCCGATGCGGCTGGTGGAAGCCGGTGCCATCAGCGTGGTGGTCTAGTCAGCGCAGCGATGTCCTCCCCGGTGCTCATAGAGGTGCAGCCATGAAGATCAAGCTGGTCATCAGGAAGAAGAAGGAGATCGCCCTCTATGAGGGGGTGCATGAGATCACCGACGCGGAAAGTTTCGGACGAGCGTTCGCCGATGTCTGGGCGCAGCTGCAGGACCGCCGGCTGCAGAAGACCACCAGCATTGGCGCGCTCATGGAGGTGCTGAACGAGGACTTGCTCGAGGAGTTGGACGGCGCCGAGATTGGTCTCGAGAAGGTTTGACTTGTCGCAATCGGAATGGGGCGGAGTCACCCATCCCCACCCATCTTCACAGCCGCAGAACGATGCCCTTTGTGGCGATATCGATCCTGGTGCCGGCGGCACCTGCAACGATGTCTGCCGCATCCTCCAGACGCCCGATCGAGGAAGGCCGGCCGGTCTCGGCCACAAAGCCGCTCGCGGCTTCGATCTTGGGGCCCATGGAGCCTGGAGCGAAATCGCTCGGGTTCAGAGCGCTCGCTCCCGCCTGCCTGATTGGCTTGGCTGCGTCGGTTCCCCAGTCGAGATACACGCCGTCGACATCGGTCAGCAGCAGGAGCAGATCGGCACGCAGCTGGCGCGCCAGCAGCGCGCTTGCCAAGTCCTTGTCCACCACAGCCTCGACGCCAACCAAAGTGCCGTCGCTGCGCTCGAGCACGGGGATACCTCCGCCGCCCGCGCAGATGACGGTGACGCCCTGCGACACGAGCAGCTCGATGACGCGCGCTTCCAGTATCTGCATTGGCTGGGGTGAGGCAACGACCCGCCGCCAGCCCGTTCCATCCTCGGCGATGCTCCAGCCCCGCGCCTGGGCCAGCTTCTCCGCCTGCGCCTTGTCATAGACAGGTCCGATCGGCTTTGTCGGACGACGGAAGGCTTGGTCGCGCCGGTCAACAAGAATTTGTGTCAGCAGCGTGACGACGAGGCGTCCGCTCGGCAACGCATTGTCGAGTTCCTGCTCGATCAAATACCCCACCATGCCTTCGCTTTCGGCGTCGAGCACATCGAGTGGATAGGCGCCCTCCATGGGGCCTGCTGCCGCCTGCAGAGCGAGCAAGCCGACCTGCGGACCGTTGCCATGCGTGATGATGAGCTGATGTCCGGCCTCGAACAGGGGAAGGAGGGCGGCAACCGCGCGCCTCACATTGGCGCGCTGGGTCTCGGCCGTCATCGGCTCGCCGCGCCGCAGCAGGGCGTTGCCTCCAAGTGCGACCACGATGCGCATGGCAGTCAGGCTCCGAGCGTGGCCACAAGAACGGCCTTGATCGTATGCATCCGGTTTTCGGCCTGGTCGAAGACGATCGAAGCCGGGCTCTCGAAAACCTCCTCGGTCACCTCCATGCAGTCGATGCCGAACGCTTGCGCGATCTCCGCCCCGATCTTGGTATCGGTATTGTGGAAGGCCGGCAGGCAATGCATGAACTTGGCGTGAGGATTGCCCGTTTTGTGCAGAATGTCGCTGGTCACGCGGTAGGGCTCGAGCAGGCGTATCCGCTCTGCCCACTTCTCCTTTGGCTCGCCCATCGACAGCCACACGTCGGTATAGACGAAGTCGGCTCCGGGCAGCCCCTCCGCCGCATTGTCGCATACCCGGAACTTGGCGTTTGTAGTCGACGCGATGTCGAGGAGCTTGGAAGCGAAGTCCTTGTCCGGCCAGAGCTCGCGAGGGCCGCACAGCCGCATGTCCATGCCGAGCTTCACCGCGCCCAGCGTCAGCGAGCGCGCCACGTTGTTGCGCACATCGCCCATGAACGCGACCGCCATGTCGGACAGGTGCTTGTGCGTGAACTCGCGCATGGTCATGAAATCGGCCAGCGCCTGCGTCGGATGCGCCTCATCGGTCAGGCCGTTGTAGACGGGAACGCCGGAATGCTCGGCAAGCTCCCGGGCAGACTGCTGGCTGAAGCCACGATACTCGATGGCGTCGTAGATGCGGCCGAGCACACGCGCTGTATCCTTCATCGATTCCTTGTGGCCGATCTGGCTGCCCGTGGGGCCCAGGTAGGTGACGTGCGCACCCTGATCGTAGGCCGCCACCTCGAACCCCGTGCGCGTGCGCGTCGAGTCCTTCTCGAAGATGAGGGCGATGTTCTTGCCCTTCAGCCGCGGCACCTCGATGCCGGCAGACTTTGCGGCCTTCAGCTCGGCGGCGAGCCGCAGGAGAAAGCGAATCTCGGCCGCGCTCAGCTCGTCGAGCGTCAGGATGCTGCGGCCCTTGAGATTGATCGGCATCACCCATGTCCCCGGTAACACTGGCAGAACGCCCGTCTGGCACGGCATCAGGCGGCGCCAGAACCTTTCAAGATGCCTCGGGAGCGAAGGAAATCCTCAACGAGGCCGCTCAAGCGCGGCTCGCCCACCTCGGCGAACTCGTAGCGCGCGCGGACGACCGGCTTGTCGAGGCGCATGAGATGCGCCAGATCGCTCGGCGTGCCGCCGATCACGGCATCGGCGCTCGATCCGTTAATGGTTGCCTGCAGCTGGCCGAGCTCCTTCGCCGAGTATCCCATGGCGGGCAGCACCTTGCCGATGTGGGGGTATTGGCGGAACACCTCGGCGATGTCGCCAACGGCGGACAACCTGGGATCGACGATCTCCTTCACGCCAGCTTGGCTCGCCGCAACATAGCCCGCGCCGTAGGCCATTCCGCCATGTGTAATCGTCGGCCCATCGTCGACGACGAGGACGCTCTTGCCGGCGACCGCTGCCGGGTCATCGAGGGTGACAATGGAGGCCGCACGAACCACTGTGGCTTTGGGCGCGAGACGGCGTGCCGCCTCGGTCACCGAGTGAATGTCGGCCGCGGAAGCTGAATTGGTCTTGGCCACGACGACGATGTCCGCCGTGCGCAGGACAGCCTCGCCTGGATGATGCGTGGTCTCGTGGCCTGGCCGCAGTGGGTCGACCAGAACGATGTGGAGATCGGGTTGCACGAACGAAAAATCGTTGTTGCCGCCGTCCCAGACGATGATGTCCGACTCCGTCTCGGCAAGAGCGAGGATGCGGGCGTAGTCGACGCCGGCAAAGACGGTGTTGCCCGCACGGATGTGCGGTTCGTACTCCTCGCGCTCCTCGATGGTGCATTGGGCCGCGTCGAGGTCGGCGAACCTTGCGAAGCGCTGCACCGCCTGGCGCTCGAGATCGCCATAGGGCATGGGGTGGCGGATTGCGGCGACTCTCAGGCCTCGCTCCTTCAGAAGCCGCGCCAGCCAGCGTGCGGTCTGCGACTTGCCCACGCCGGTGCGCACGGCGCAGATGGCAATGACGGGCAGGCGCGACGTGAGCATGGTCCGCTTGGGACCGAGCAGCGTGAAATCCGCCCCGGCAGCGAGCGCGATCGAGGCCTTGTGCATGACGAAAGCATGCTCGACATCGCTATAGGCGAAGACAACTTCGTCCACCTTCTTCTCGCGGCAGACGTCGGCGAGCTGCGTCTCCTCGAGGATCGCAATGCCGTCGGGGTAGCGGTCTCCGGCGAGCGCGGCAGGATAGCGCCGGCCGGAAATGCCCGGGATCTGCGCCGCGGTAAAGGCGACGACTTCGCAGCCAGGGTCATCACGAAAGGCGACGTTGAAGTTGTGGAAGTCGCGGCCGGCCGCGCCCATGATCAGCACTCGTTTGCGCTTGCCCGACGACGACACGCGATTTCTCCGCGCTTTTGCGTACGATGCGAGCCCGCCGCTATACCGGCGTCAACTCATCATCCTTGATCTTGATGAACCCTTGCCGGATTGCCGCCCGGACACCTTGCTCGATCAGAGTTCGTCCGACCGCGGGCGCGCTCGTGCCATGCGTGCCTCTCCTGACCAGCTCCCTCAGGTAATGGTGGGTCTCCGGCGACAGCAGGGTCTCGAACCTCTGGCTGAAGGCTTTGTCATCCATGATCCAAATCCTCCCGATCAGCGAAGTTCCTGCGCATCATTGCCCGACACGCGTCTCCAGATACTGCGTGAACCACGCCGTCGCCAGCGACACGACCCGATCGAGAGTCCCTGGCTCCTCGAAGAGGTGTGTGGCGCCGGGAACGATCTCCAGCCGCGCCGGGCAAGAGAGCTGCGCCATGGCGCGGCGGTTCAACTCGATGACCACCGTATCGAGCTCCCCGACGATGAGGAGTGTCGGCGCCAAAACGCTGGCGAAGGCATCCGCTGCGAGGTCGGGCCTGCCACCCCGCGAGACCACCGCCGCGATCAGCTCCGGTCGTCGCGCGGCCGCGGTCAGCGCCGCCGCCGCGCCCGTGCTGGCCCCGAAAAGGCCAACCGCGAGATCGGCCGTGCTCTCCTCCTCCTCGATCCAATCGAGTGCCTCCTCCAGGCGCCCCGCGAGCAGCGGGATATCGAACACCTTGTGACGATCCTGTGCCTCGACCGGCAGCAGGAGATCGAACAACAGCGTGGCGAGCCCAGCCTCGTTGAACGCGCGCGCAACCTGGGTGTTGCGCGGGCTCAGACGGCTGGAGCCGCTCCCATGCGCGAAGAGCACGATGCCGCTCGCTCCATCTGGCACCGACAGCAATCCCTTCAGTCCCAGGGGAAGGATCTCGATGTCTTGCGGGTGCGGAGCTTCGGTCATCGGTATCACCCTTTGATGCATATCATGGGTTGGAGGCCGGCAACCTTCCTTGCGAGCCCGGCCATTTCGGCGGCATCGACGACGGCGCGAACATCCTTGTAAGCGCCGGGCGCTTCCTCGGCGACGCCGCGCGGCGAGGGGCTGCGGACGATGATGCCCCGCGCCTTGAGCTCGTCGATGACCTGGCGGCCCATCCACGTCTTGAGCGCCTGGTGGCGGCTCATCTGGCGACCGGCGCCGTGGCAGGCCGAGGAGAACGCGCGCGCCTCGCTGGTGCTGGCGCCGGCCAGAATGAAAGACTGGGTGCCCATGCTGCCGCCGATCAACACGGGCTGCCCCCAGGGCCGCAGCGCCTCCGGCAGGCTGGGATGGCCAGGCCCGAAGGCGCGAGTCGCCCCCTTGCGGTGGACGTGCAGGCGCTTGCGCTCGCCGTCCACGCCGTGCTCCTCGAGCTTGCAGGTGTTGTGCGACACGTCGAACAGCAACGGCAGCTCGGCATGCCTGAAGAACTGCGCAAACACCTGGCGGGCGAAATGGCCGATGATCTCGCGGTTGGCCAGCGCGCAGTTGGTAGCCGCGCGCATGGCGCCGATATAGCGCAGGCCGAGCTCGGACTTGATCGGGGCACAAGCCAGCTCGCGATCGGGCAGCGTGATGCCGTGCGCCTCGGCAGTCTCTGCCATCTCGCTCAGGAACTCGGTTCCGATCTGATGGCCGAGCCCGCGCGACCCGCAATGGATCGTCACCACGCACTCGCCTTGCCTCAGGCCGAAGGCATCGGCGGTGGCTTCGTCGAAGATCTCTGAGATCTCCTGCACCTCGAGATAGTGGTTGCCTGAGCCGAGCGTGCCCATCTCGCGCCGCTGCCGCTTGCGCGCATGATTGGAGACGGCGGCGGGATCGGCGCCCTCGCACCGCCCGCGCTCCTCGATGCGTTCGAGGTCGTCCGCGCGGCCCCAGCCGCGCTCCAGGGCCCAAGCGGCGCCTCCCGCCAGCATTGCCGTCATTTCCTGATCATCGAGGGCGATCTTGCCTTCTGCGCCAACGCCCACCGGCACCTGCCTATAGAGCGCGTTGGCCAAGTCATTCTGGCGTTCCTCGATGGACGGACGCCGAAGGCCGGTGAGGTGCGTGCGCACCCCGCATGAGATGTCGAAGCCGACGCCACCGGCCGAGATCACGCCGCCGGCATTGGCATCGAAAGCGGCTACACCGCCGATTGGGAACCCGTAGCCCCAGTGCGCATCCGGCATGGCGTAGGCCGCGCGCACGATCCCTGGCAGCGCGGCAACGTTGGTGATCTGCTGAAACACCTTGTCGTCCATGTCGCGGATGAGGCCCTCCGTGGCAAATATGACGGCAGGCACGCGCATGGCCCCGCTTGGCACCACCTGCCACTCGGTGCTCGACATTCGCTCGAGTTTCCCGATTTCCACAGCACAACTCCCAGCCTCCTCATCGAAGGCGATGCATTCCCACCTCACACGTCCACGACGCACTGCGCCAGCCAGAATCCCGGCCGCCGCTCGACCACCGCGAGCTCGGTGAGGGTGGCACCCTTCACTTCCACGGCAGGGGCATGGCGGACACGGTCGACCTTCTCCCCGCGCGCGACGCCCATCAGTCGCGTTCCCTCGATGGATACCTCGAATGCGCCGAACAGCAGGCCGCGCGTCGCCATCTCGAACACGAGCGCGTTGAGCCACCGGTAGAGCAGGAGATCGAGGCTTGACGCCTGGCATTCGACTGCAACCGTGTCGGTCAGCTTGACCAACTTCAGGTCAGTTACGACAGCGGTCATCGCGAGCGCGGCTTGCACGAATGCCTGGTCCGGGGTGGCACCCCAACCGCGCACGCCGATATCCGCATCGTGGGCAAAGTGCTCCCACGAGGGTACGTTCGCGCCCGCTGCTCGTTCTCGAATCTGCATGGAACGGGGTTCGCACATACAAAACCGATAGGCGCAATGCAGCCGGCGCTCTTTGATGCCGATCAACAACGACTGGCCTCAAAACGCGAGATTGGCTGACTATTCTCGAGTAACCTCGCCACCAAGGCAGAGTTTCGCGTTGGAGGCCGGAGTCCGGGCAAGCAAAGCCGCTTGATCAAGTCCGATGGCCGCAAAGTCAGAACCGCTCGACCATGCCACGATCGAGGTGCGCATCCGCGAACTCGGGCAGATCTTCAATTCGCTCGATCCCTCGCCGTTCACCGAACGCGACCTCGACGACGATGCCGAGGCCTACATCGTCGGCTGGGCCCGTGAAGTCGATGTCGGGGCACCCTTTCGGATCGTCGTTCACCTCCCGACACCCGAGGCAGCAAAGGCACAGGAACGCGGACTGGGGTCTGCGATCGGCAACTATTTCACATACCGCGTCGGCATGCTGGAGCGCGATCTGAGCGATCTTCTTCGCGTCGGACGGCGCTCGCTGGCCATTGGCATCGCCGTGCTTGCCGTCTGCATCGGCCTCAGCCAGGTCCTCCGCGCCGCGCTCCCCGAATGGGCGCTCGGTCAGCTGCTCGCCGAGGGCATCATGATCTTCGGGTGGGTGGCGAACTGGCGGCCGGCGGAAATCCTGCTCTACGACGTCTGGGCCGTGCGCCGGCGTGTCGGCCTCTATCGGCGCCTCGCGGATGCTCGGATCGAGCTCAAGTCGTTTTGAGGATTTCGAAGCGATTGTGCAGCGTGAGGACGCAACCGCGCCGCGGGCAGTTGATCCTGGTCAAGGCACTCTCGGCGATTGGCGGCTCCGGTAGAAGCAGAGGTCCCACAGACGCCGTGAACGCGCCCGATGCCGGTCCATAACGCCGAAATTGCGGCCGCTTTCGATCACCTCGCCGATCTGCTCGAGATCGAAGGTGCCAATCCTTTTCGCGTCCGCGCCTACCGCAGAGCTGCGCGCACGATCGAGGACCTTCCGCGCAGCGCCGCCGAGCTCATTGCCAGCGGCGAGGATCTGGCGGATCTGCCGGGCATCGGTGCCGAAAAGAGCTGGGGATGCTGCATCGAGCTCAACGCCCATCCCGCACGGCTCGACATCGATGATCACTTCTGCCGGCTGGCAAAGGATATGGGCATGCCGATTAGCGTTGGAACCGATGCGCACTCGATCGATGGTCTGCAATGCATGAAGTACGGGATAGGCCAGGCACGGCGCGGGTGGCTCGAGCCCAAAGACGTTCTGAACACGCGACCGCTGCACGAGCTGGCGAAGCTGTTTGCCCGGAGGTGACGGTGTCGCCCGACAAGAAACGATCGCTGGCTGAGGAGGATGGTGAGAGCCCTGCCATCGATACGACCGGCCAGATGGATCGAGAGGTTTCGGCCAGATTCCTGGCGATCGTCCGAGACCTGGTTTGGGAGCTGCACCCCCACCTGCGGCGCTCGACGCCAGTCGGGCTGGACAGCGACTTC
>DATEVP010000333.1:0-4222 GCA_035258465.1 Hyphomicrobiaceae bacterium | reverse complement strand
TCAAGCGGGGCGGTCCCTGCTCGAGCTCTTCGATGAAATGCCGCAAGGCGTCGGTGTCGACTGCGACGGGAATAGAAGTGGACGCCCTCGCTGACCGGCACCTTCGTGCGCGGGCCGCCGCGTGATGTAGGAGGACGAGGTCCTTGGCGCGGCCAGTGGCGAGCCGGTGCGCTTCAGTTAGAGCCGTACGCTCAAAGAGGCTGTTGACGTTAGCCACCGTTAGGGCGGAGGCTGTACGCCCCTACTGTGCACGCGCGCACGCTCGAGCCGATGAGGAATTTGCACGTGAAACCACCTGATCCGCCGGCCAATCTAGTCGATGGCCTTTACACTGCCCTGCAGCGCGACGGGAAGGTGTGCTTTGTCCTTGCCCGTCAAGGGAAAGCGGCTGCACACGTGACGCTCTCGCCCGAAAAGGCGGGAGAGATGGCGGCAAACGCGCTGGGCGGCGCGTACGATGCACACGAAGGCGGCGTGAGCGGCGTTGTTCCGCTGACCAAACGGAATTCCGAGAGCTCCCCATTCGTGCGCATCACGGGCCTCGGCGTGGGTCCGTGCCCGATCGAGGATCATGCCTGCCTTGTTGTCCGGGTCGGCGCCGCCGAGATAGGGTTCGCCCTGCCAAAAGCCAAGCTCAAGGAATATGGGCGATCGCTCGCCACGAGCAAAATCCTCGACCAATAGCGCCGGCAATCTCACTGTTGGGTCAGATTTCCTAGGGCTGCCGAGGCGGCGCGGTCGGCGGCCATTGGTCCGGCGTCAGCAGCACGCGGCGCGGCGGCTTGGTCTCGGCCTGCGGCCGCTGCACCTGCGCCTGTGGTGACTGGGGCTGCGGCGGCCGGACCTGGTCGGCGACGGTCTTCTCCAGCTCCGGGGCCAGGCGGTGCACCACGGTCACCGGCGTGCCGATCTCAACGCGGGCCGTGAGATCGACGATGTGGCCGTTGAGCAGGCGGAAGCAACCCGACGAAGCGGCGCGCCCGATCGACTTGGCATCATTGGTGCCGTGAATGCGGTAAAGCGAGGTGCCGAGGTAGAGCGCCATGGCGCCCAGGGGGTTCTTGAGGCCGCCGGTCATCTTCTCCGGCAGGCTCGGATCGCGGTCGCGCATCTCCTCGGGCGGATGCCAGTCCGGCCACTCGGCCTTGCGGCTGATGGCTTCGGTGCCGGCCCAGGAGAACCCCTCGCGCCCGACGGAGATCGGGTAATGCAGCGCCTCGGTCGGCGACTGGATGAAAAAGAGCTGCCGGCCCTTGCTGTCGATGAGGATGCTGCCGACGGGGTAGGTGCTGGGGAAAGAGATGACCTTCGGCGCAAGCGGCTCGACGACCGGCCGGCCGCCGCCCGATTGCACGGCGGGCCCGCGGCGAAAGCGGTAATAGTAGTCATCGTTCCAGCCCCAGCCGAAGAAGCCCGGCGAAGCGCGCGGGTAGGTGCTGTAGCCGCGATTGTAGGGCGGGCCCCAAGGCTGCGCCTGCGCAACATCCCCGACCACGACCAGGACCAACGCCACAAGTCCGGCACGCCACATCGTCTCTTTCCTCGCGCCCCGACGCTTGCACCGCTCGAGTCCCGCAAGCTTAGGAGCACAAAGGTTACTGCGGCCTTGAACGGTGCGGTAGTGTAACGGTTCCTCACGCGCCATCACGGTTCCTTGCGCAGGGAATGCCAGGTGCCGTCGGCACCGATGGCAAGGCGCCAGTAACCATATTTGCGAGTTGCCTTCATTTCCTTGGCGGCCGCCGGGGCAACGAGGCGCAACAGCTCCACCTCCTGTGCCGGGCTCAACTTGTCGAGCGGCACCTCGGCGAGATAGGGCCACACATAGACCTTGTTGTTCTCCAGGTCGCGCCCCAGCGGCAGCACCACGTAGCCCGTCTCCAGGATCTCCGCCAACGCCGCCAGGATCTCCCGGCCTTCGCCGTCTCCGGAGACCTTCTTCCAGTGCGCGATCGGGTCGCTCACGGGCGCGACACCGAGATCCGGCTTCAATTCATTGAGCTCGTAGGCGTGGCGCAGCTCCTCGATGCGGCCGCTCCTGACCGCGCTCAGGATGGCCTCGCGCATCTCCTGGACGGGTGCCGGCAGCTTGTCCGTCCCATACTGTATTTTCAATGGCGCGCCGGTTTCGGCTTGCCCCTTCTTTGTGCTGCCGGCCTTCGCCTTGGCTTTCTGCGCAAGCGCCGGTGTCTGCGTGCCAAGGCAATGGACAACGACGGGGGGCACCAGTAGGAATAGCCAAACGGCGCGCCATGCTGTCCGTGCTCCGTGCGTCATCTGGAGGTTCCTCTTGCACCCGAGCCGTTCGTCCGTCGGCGGCACGCTTGCGGTCGATGCGCCTGCACCAAGCCCGCCATCATACTCGATCCGCCTTCTCCCGGCCCGGGCGCGGCGCAGTCGTTGGTGACGGTGCAAAGCTGCCGTGTCGTTCATCCCCAACCCTTTCATAATACCAGTCGGCATGATCATGGGCGTGCTGCTGGCGATGCCCTTTGGCCCCGTCAACCTGCTCGGAATCCAGAGGGCGGTCGAGCGCGGGTTCTTCGGCGGCATGGCGGCGGGGCTCGGCATCATGGCGGGCGACGGCCTGATCGCGTTCGGGGCCGCCATGGGCGTCAACGCCATCTCGGGTGCCATGAGGCAATACCGCACCGCCATCCAGATCGTCGGCGGCATTGCGCTGCTGGGCGCCGGCATCAAGCTCTACTTGACGCGGGCCACGATCGTCACCGAGACGCACGCCCAGAAGGCCTCGCTGCGGGACTACGCCTGGGACATACCCCAGACCTTCTTCCTCACCATCACCAACCCGGGTGCCGTGCTCGGCTTGATCGCCATCTTCGGCGGCGTCAGCTCGTTCGTGGAGGTGGAGTCCTACGTCGACGCCTTGACGATGGTGGCGGCGATCATGGGCGGCAGCTTTCTCTACTGGTTTGCCGTGTCCCAGTTCATCGCCGCCATCCGCCATCGCCTGGATGTGGTGCGCCTGGGCCAGATCAACCGCATCGCCGGCCTGATCATGATCGGCTTCGGCGGCGTTCTGATCGGCGAGATGGTGATGAAGCGCTTCCGCTTCTGGTGAGGCGCGGCCGGTGCGGTGCCGCTACTGGCGCGACCGATAGAGCGTGAACTCGCCCTTCTTGACCCGCGACTCCAGGCCGTTGACCAGCGAGATCACCGACTCTTCTCCGAACGAGGCGACGAGATCGGTGAGGGCCGTATAGAGCGCCGCGTAGGCCATCAGCTCCGGCGCGATCCCGCTCTCGGTCCCTTCCTCCCAGGCTTCGAGGATGAAGTTCAGCGCCTTGACGCGCGCGTCGTCGCTCGCAGCCGTGCCGAAAACCTGCATGCACTTATCTCCCCATCCCCCGACACCCGATGACACGCGACAACGGGCGGGCCGCCGAGTGCGCGGCGGCACAGCTGCGTGCGTAACACGGTTGGCCGGGCGCGACGTTCGCCACAACGCCTGAGGGTTAATACTTCGGTCGATGTGCATCGCACGAGCGGCGATGCTCAGGGCACGGACTTCATCATCGCGTCGGCAAGCTCCGCGCCCTCGGAGAGGAAGCGGTTGATCGCGGTTTGGGCAGAGGCTGTGCAGCTGTTGTAGGTGCGGCTGTAGCTGCGGTAGCCGTTGTTGAAGCTGCGCGTGAGCTTGGCGCGGCGCAGGGCCGAGGAGCCTTCCGCGTCCATCAGCTCGCGCATGCGGTCGCGCCAGAGTTGCCCGTCGTTGGCGCCGCACAACTCCCGCAGGTAATGAACGGCGCCCAGAATTTCCGACAGGCGCAGGAGGCGCTCATCGTACGGCTTGGTTTCCTGCGACGCGACCGTGCCCTGGCCGCTGGCCGGAAGGGCCGCCGCAGCCGTGATCAGCGCGGCGGCACATATGGATCGCCAATTCGGCGTCGCGAGTTTCATGGGGCCGCATTCTAGGCGGGGTTGCGGCACGGGCAAGGCTTGCCGGCATGAGACGGGAAAAGTACCGGGGATTGGCGCTGGAGGCTCACCTCTCGCCCGCTTGCAGCATGTCCCAGGCGCGGCGGATGAGGACGGGCGCGTTGTCGGTGAGCGTGAGGTCCTCGAAATCATCGAGGGAGACGAATCGGGCCGCCGAGGCGTCGCCGCCGGGGGTGGGTGCGCCGGCCATCCATCGGCCACAGAGCACGACAATCAGATAATGGGCAGCGAGGGCGTCGCCGGCTTGGCGCAGAATCACCTC